>JBDKJC010000057.1:0-10174 GCA_039796815.1 Cyanobacteriota bacterium
AGCGAGAATCGACGATTCCATCTCCCAAGCCACGGTGGCGGAGGCAGAAGCAGAAGTGGCAGCACTTCAATCGGAAGTAGCTAGTTTAACAGCAGATGTCAACGATGCCCGCGCCCAAGTTCAACAGGCACAATTAGAACTAAAACAGGCGCAGTCTGATGCAGCTAGGACTAGCCAACTTTTTCAGCAGGGTGCAATTTCTGAACAGGAAGCAGAATTAGATAGAACTGAGGTCGGTACGGCAAAGCAAAGATTACAGTCTGCCCAACAGCAAGTAACCAATCGCTCTTCTGCCGTAGTAGCAGCTCAACGTCGCGTGGCAGTGCAAGAGGCAATAGTTGCCCAGGAACAACAAAGACAGTCATTTACCCTATTAACCTCTCCCGTAACAGGTTCGGTGCTAGAACGTATTTTAGAACCAGGAGATTTAGCCCAACCAGGTGATGAAGTCTTGCGCTTAGGAGACTTTAGCCAGATTCAGGTACGGGTACAAATTTCCGAACTTGAATTAGCAAAGATTCGCTCAGGACAGACAGCGCAGGTACAGTTAGATGCCTTGCCAGAGGAAACTTTGACAGGAAAAGTAACCCAAATTTCATTAGCTGCCGATGCTACTGCCCGTTTGATTCCCGTCGAGGTGACTATTCCCAATCAAGATCGCCGTATTGGTAGAGGATTACTGGCGCGGGTTAATTTTGAGCGACAGAGCGATCGCCATATTGTTGTTCCTGAAACAGCAGTCCAGGTGGCATCAGAGGGGACAAAAAATAATTCCGAGTCAGATATAGCAACCATGTTCATTTTAAAGCGAGAGGGAAAACAGGCGACAGTTACAGCCCGTGAAGTAAAACTTGGCGATCGCGCTAACTCTCAAGTCGAAATTCTCTCTGGACTAAAACCAGGAGAAAAATTTGTCGTCCGTAGTAGTAGCAATTTACAAAATGGCGATCGCGTACGTCTCAGCTTTATCTCTGAATCTTCACAATCTCAATCGTAAAACTTCTGACTTCTGTACGGCCGTTCGCCCTCCAAGATGAAAACTTCTCCCCCCGCCAATTTTAGTATCAGTGCGGTTGCCATTCGTCAACACATTGGCACTTTAATGCTAACTCTAGCGCTAATTGTAATCGGCGTATTTTTTCTGTTTAACATCCAGGTAGACTTACTCCCTGCGATCACCTATCCACGCATTGGTTTGCGAGTAGACGTACCTGGTATTTCCCCCGAAGTTGCCATAGATGAAGTGACTCGACCTTTAGAAGAAGGATTAGCTGCCACCGAAGGAGTGGTTCAGGTTTTTTCGCAAACTCGCGAGGGACAGGTAAGTGTAGATCTTTACTTTCAACCAGGGGGAAATATCGACCAAGCTTTAAATGATGCTACTGCTGCATTTAATCGGGCGCGCTCTAACTTACCAGATACAGTCGAAGAACCAAGAATATTTAAGGTCGATCCGTCTCAACTACCTGTTTACGAACTGGCACTAACATCTCAATCTTTAGATCCCTTGCAGTTGCGCGTATTTGCCGATGAAGAACTGGCGCGAGAACTAGGAGTTGTTGAAGGTGTAGCCGTAGTTGATGTTTCGGGAGGTGTCGAGGAAGAAGTTAGGGTTTTAATCGATCTTAGCCGTCTGCAAGCCTTGGGTGTAACCTTAGATGATGTTCTCACCGAGTTAGAAGAAACTAATCAGGATATTTCGGGCGGGCGAATTTTAGGCGAGCTTAACGAACCTTTGACCCGTGCTGTTGGTCGCTTTGAAGATGCCGAGTCAATTCTCGATCTTGCTTTTGAAGTGGGAAATGTGGAGAATTCGGCAACAGCCGAGACAGAAAATAACTCAGCATCTCCACGACGGGTATATCTACGAGATTTTGCCCAAGTTATTGATGGTCAAGCTAACCAGCGAGTTTTTGTGTTTCTTAATCAACAACCTGCGGTAAAAGTCAGTATTCAAAAGCAGCCCGAAGCCAATACGATTGAAGTCGTCGAGGGAATCAAACAGCGAGTTGAAGAGTTACAACAAGTAGGAATAATTCCTGAAGATGTGAAACTAGTTGCCACCCTGGACGAATCAGTTTTTATTCGTAATGCAATTAGCAATGTTACCAATTCTGGTTTAGTTGGCGCGGGGCTAGCAGCGATCGCCGTTTTGCTGTTTCTGGGTTCACTACGTCAAACTGCAATTATTGTGTTGGCAATTCCTTTAGCAACACTGACAGCAATTATTTTAATGAAGCTATTTGGCTTGTCTCTCAATGTATTTAGCTTGGGAGGATTAGCAGTAGGAGTAGGAATTGTAGTTGATAACTCCATTGTCATGCTAGAAAATATTGCCGAAGGTGCGGGTATGACACCAGGAAAAGATGCCAAGACGCGACTTAATTCTCAGCAGTTGATCGAGCGAACTATTTCTAGCAGTCAAGAGGTTGAATCGGCTTTGATTGCTTCTACCAGTACCAATTTAGTTGCCGTGCTGCCTTTCCTACTAATCGGTGGCTTTATTTCCCTGCTGTTTAATGAATTAGTTCTTACCGTCAGCTTTGCGGTGGCTGCCTCAATTTTAGTGGCAATCACAATTGTGCCAATGCTAGCCTCACGTTTACTAGGAATCCAAATATCAAGTTCCATTGGGCGTTTTTGGCTACTGCAAACCTTTAATCGTCAATTTGAAGCTGCTACCAGACGCTACGGAATTATACTTAAACAGGTCTTACGACGGCGGCTACTGGTAGTTGGACTGACATTTTTGCTGCTGGGTGGCAGTACTGTTTTAGTTGTTGGTCGAGTTCCCCAAGAAATTTTGCCTCGGATCGATACAGGGCAAGCACAATTACGCGCTCAATTCCCCCCAGGAACTCCTCTAAAGCTCAACCGTCAAGTCATGGCAAAAGTGGATGAGATTCTACTAGCACAGCCAGAAACTGAGTATGTCTTTACGACATCTGGTGGCTTTTTGTTTGGTAGCAACACTAGCGAAAATCCCTTAAGGGGTTCTAGTACGATCACTCTTAAGCCAAATACAGATGTTGAAGCTTATGTTTCGCGAGTAACAGCAGAGTTTGACCAGCTCAACTTGGTTGATATTCGCCTGCGCCTTAGTCCTGGTGAAGTACGGGGTTTAGTTTTAAACAATTCTCCAGTGCGGGGTGCAGATGTTGATGTAGTCCTTCAGGGAGAAAATGCTCAGATACTAGAACAAGCAGGACAGCAGGTGTTAGATGCCCTAGAACAACAAGCTATCTTATCTAGTTTTCGCCCCGATGCCGATGCTAGGCAACCTGAAATTCAAATTCGATTAGATCGAGAAAGGGCTGCGGATCTCAACTTAAATATTCAAGACATTGGTACTACTTTAGAAACGGCTATCACTGGTTCAGTACCTACCCAACTGCAACGGGGAAACCGCCTGGTAGATGTCAGAGTTGAACTGGAAGAAAATGCAATTCGTCGTCCCGAGCAACTAGAGCAAATTCCCTTATTTATCGATGATAGCGATAATAGCGATCGCTTAATTCGTTTGGGAGATGTTACCCGCATTGAAGAAGGACAAGCTCCTGGAGAAATTCAGCGCATTAACCAGCGACAGGTATTTCTCATTTCAGGTAGCCTCAATGAAGATGCCGATTTAGGAGCAGCCTTGACTGAATTAGAGCAAATTTTTCAAGAGATTGACCTGCCAGAAGGGGTTAGTCGCCTGCCCAGTGCTGCTGCTCAAAGCAATCAAGAAATTCAATCATCTTTCGCTATTTTAGGCGGACTGGCTGCATTTTTAGTTTTTGTCGTGATGGCAGTACAGTACAATTCTCTTGTCGATCCGCTAGTAATTATGTTTACTCTACCCCTGGCATTGGCAGGGGGAATTTGGGGACTATTTTTGACCCAAACGGCAATTGGGATAACTGTAATTGTCGGAGCAGTTTTACTCGTCGGTATTGTGGTCAACAACGCGATTCTTTTAGTCGAGTTAGCCAATCAAATTCGAGAGCGAGAAAAATGCGATCGCACTACAGCAATTTTACAGGCTGCACCACAAAGATTGCGTCCTATTTTAATGACTACTATCACTACTGTAGTTGGGATGTTTCCTTTAGCATTAGGACTGGGACAGGGAGGAGAGTTTCTGCAACCGTTGGGGATTGTCGTCTTTTCAGGATTGGCATTGGCAACGCTATTGACTTTGTTTATTATTCCTTGTTTTTATATCTTGCTACATAATTTAGTTGACAGGGTTTCTGGCAAGAAGAAATACAGTGCATTACAGGGATAAGCATAGTCAGACAAAGTTAGATTAGAACAATTGGGGTAGTAGATGGTGGATAGTGAGTAGTCCTATTTTCTTTAAGCAACAAGTTTAATATTTTTACTTTTATGTTTTACTTTTAATGTTGGTCACGTAAACATTATTTACTGTACCGATCGTGAGGGCAAACGGCTGTTTAAACCATAGGAAGTGCAAAAAAACTAGACGATACAGCATTTTAGCAGTCTGCAATTTTCCCTCCTAAAAGTAACTTAAAAGTAAATATCGATGATAAAAAACAAAGTTCGCAAATTAATTAGAAAGACATTAGGACTCCAATCTTGGGAAGATCTGACAGTACAACAACATCGAGCAATGTGGCCAGCAGCCAAAGAACTTCAAGAAAAACATCTTCGTAACTGTCAACTATTGGTAAATCGGGAAAAAATGCTTGAGCATATGCCTAAAGATGCAGTTTGTGCAGAAATAGGAATTTGGAAATGTGGCTTTTCCGAGAAAATTATCAATATGACACAGCCTAAAAAATTTCATTTAATTGATCTTGATAATGCCGCTATAAAAATTGCCCATCAAAAATTTGCTCGAGAAATATTAGATGAAAAAGTCATGGTACATGCAGGCGATTCATCTGAAATTATTATGTCAATGTCAGATAATTATTTTGATTGGATTTATATTGATGGAGATCATTTTTATGAGGGAGTCAAAAAAGATTTGGAGGCTGCGCGATTGAAGTTAAAGCCTGATGGTTTAATCGCCATGAACGATTACATTTTTTTGAGTCCTATAGGATTGACAAAATACGGAGTTATAGAGGCTATTAATGAGTTTTGCCTCAAGTATGATTTTGAACTTATATATCTTGCATTTCAGGGACGAGGTTATAATGATGTGGTCTTACGTAAGATTTAGAGCAAGAATTGCTCAATTAAAAATTTAGCTAAAACTTAGCCACAACTTAGCCAAATTAATCTTCAGCAGGTTTTTTGGATTCTGGTAGATCGATAAACACTCGCTGATTAGCTTTGACTCCCTCAAGAATCTGAGTCTGTTCTCCTAAATATATTCCTACCTTGACAGGCTTAAACTCTGGTTGATTATTTTCATCGGGAATCATCACCCCTTGTTCCCCATTTTCAGTAAAGATCGCCACAGTCGGGACAACTAAACTATCGTTTAATTGCTTGCCAATAAAGGTAATATCGACATTCATTTTAGAACGTAAAACATTTTGACCAGTGAGTAGCTTGACTCTTACCTCAAAAGAAGTGACATTTTCTTCAACTACAGCTTCAGGAGCAATACGTTTGACTTCACCTGTAAATTCGCGATCGGGATAAGCATCAGCCACAATTTTCACCTTTTGTCCTGGCTGTAACTGACCAATATCTAATTCAGGAACTTGTGCCACAATTTCTAATCCTTGAGCTAATGCCAAAATTGAACTAGCCGAAGAAGAAGCGGTATCAGAGCCAGAAGTACTTGGAGCAACATATGCACCTTCTACTGCATATCTTTGGGTCACGATGCCATCAAAAGGAGCTTTAACGATACTGTCTTGATATTGAATTTCTGATTGTTTTAAAGACATTTGAGCCTTTTCTAAAGACGCTTCTAAAGCAGCAATTTCATCGGGTGCAGTTGCTTGTTTTTGCTGTAGCGCAATTCTAGATTCGGCGATTTCTGCTTTAATCTGTTGAACCTCTCCTCCGCCAGTACTTTCTAGCTGTTTTAGTTTTTGACGCAGCTCATTAATACTAGACTGAGCATTTTGTGAATTATCACTAATCTCATCAAAAGCATCCTGAGAAATTGCTCCTTGTTTTAACAGATATTCATTACGCTTGACTCTTTGCTCTACTAACTTTACGCGAGATGTTGCAGCATTAATCTGCGCTTTAGTTTGTTCAATTTCTCTGGGGATTCTATTTTGAACCTGATATAGTTTTGCTTCAAGTTGCTTTAACCGCTGCTGAGACTGAGCAATTTCGGCATTTATTTTCGCTTTGTTTTCCCCAAGAGTAGCGCGATTTTGCTTTAATTCGGCTCGTGTTTGAGAAGCTTGGATTCCTAGTTCAACATTGTCCATAATTGCCAGAGTTTGCCCCGCTTTCACGCGATCGCCTTGTTCCACTAGCAATTTAACTAGTCTTCCTGCATCTTTCGGACTGACGTTAACATTCTTAATCGGCTCAACCCTACCGCTAGCTTCGATCTCCAGATTAAGATCTTGTTGTTTAACAGGTACGGTTAATGACTTGCTCTCAGTTTCTAAGTCATTACTTTTGACTACTCTATAAATAGTAAAACCAATTAGAGTTAAGCAAATCGCTGCTATACCTGTAGCCAAAACAGGACTTAGTTTAAAATTCTTGTTACCTATAGATAATTTCATATATGGTTTTTAATCTAGGGACACATTGAGCATCTAGATTTTATTATTCGGTTTATTAGAGTCAGGGTTTACAAACATTTACTATTTTATGGTAACTATTTTGCCTCAGTAAATGATCTGCTGGGAGTGATAATTACATTTGGCATTATTTGATTGATGACTTGTGACAATCTACTCTAATCTTGCTTTGATTATTTTTTAGAGTTCCCCGATCGCTCATAGAATTATCCTTTTAACTCTTATAAGCAATCTGTAACAAAGAAAGGTAAGACAGTTGCATCTGCTTATATCGCTTTAACACAGTCTTGAGTTCGGTGAATAGAGCATCGCGCTGCTTTGATGCCAATCTAATATAAGGAGAAAGAGTACTTAGTAAAGTCAGGTAATCATCCACCGTGTAGGTAACGGTTACAATTGCCTGGTGAGTGGTTAAATCTTGAAAATACCCAGATGCGATCGCCTCTTGAGCTATTTTGCCGATGTTCTGCTGATAATCTTGATGGCTTTCATATTTAAATAACTCAGGTGCGTGAGCCTGATATATATCTTGGCAACTTTGATACAGTTCATAACTTGGTTGAGGTGGAGTATTCCAAAGCAAAACTAGTAAACCGTTATCAGTTAGCGCTGCTGCGGTTTTGGCATATCTAACTTCTGGTGTTACCCAATGAAAGGAAGTTGCTGCAACTACAGCATCAAACTTTTGTTGACCTAACTCCCACTCTTCAAAAGTAGTGTTTATTACTTCGACATTGCTATAAGTCGCACATTTATCTCTCGTTATGGCGCAGGCAGATTTACTTGGCTCAAGACAGACTATTTTTGCTCCTAATTGAGCTAATTCCACTGTCGCAATCCCAACTCCTGCACCAATTTCTAAAACTGACTTGCCCTGTAAATTAGCCGTTTCTTGCATCCGAGACAAAATTTCAGCAGGATATCTTGGTCTAGTGCGATCGTAAGCTGATGCTACCGAGTCATACCAAGTATTTTTCTTGGCACAGCGATAAATATTGTTTAACAGGCTGGATACATCTCCTTTTTCATCTTTTTCAGTTTGGCGATCGCTCATATGTTTAATAATTCTGAAAATAAATTAAAAAAAGTTACATAAATTAATATAAGTTGCTATAATAATTTACATAAGTTTACTTAGTTTAATTTAAACTTTAAATTTAAGCGTAGCTGACTTATGGCAATAGTTTTAGATGCATTTATCACTTTATATATTTAGTTTTTAAATTAAATTACTAGATTATTTTTAGCGAAAACAACTCTAGAGCAAACGATCTTCTCATAATGAACCTCAGTCTGGTAGCTGAGGTCTTTTTTTTGGCAATGAACAATGAACAGTGAGCAATGAACAAATTAGTAATTAGTAATTAGTAATCAATCGAGAGTCCATTGTAGCGATTCATGGATTGTTCGATACCTTGTTTTAGGCTTAATTCAACAGCTTTAACCGATATGTATAATATTTCTTCAATAGCTTTAGCTTCTTCGGGAGCAAACTTACCTAAAACATGACTAATCGTAGTTTTTTCTCCGTCAGATTTGCCAATTCCAATTCTCAAACGGGGAAATTCTTGACTGCCCAAATGAGCAATAATTGACTTCATACCATTATGTCCTCCTGCCGAGCCTGATAAGCGCATTCGCAATCTACCCACAGGTAGATCCATATCATCATAAATAACTAGTACTGAACGAGATTCTACCTTATACCAGTCTGTCACTGCTCTTACCGATTGCCCTGAGCGATTCATGTAGGTGAGAGGTTTCAATAAGCGGATTTTTTGTCCTCCTTGAACGACTCCCTCGGAAAATTCACCTTGAAAACGCTTGTTTTCTTTCAAAGGCATTTGCCAAACTTTAGCTAATTCATCGATTGCGGCAAAACCAATATTATGCCTAGTCTTGTCATATTTTGGTTCAGGATTACCTAAACCGACAATTAATTCAGGAATGATTAAAGCAGTCGAATCAGAAGTCACAGGATGTTAGCAGGGAATAAGCAGTGGAGACTGACGGTTATAGTTATTTATTCAGCTTGGCAAATTAGCTTTAGTTAGACTGGAATAAAGCCTCTAAATAAACTTTAGCGCAAGCGCGGTGACTTTGATCTGGCTCGATCGCCTGACTAGTATTGTTTTGCAACAAAAACAAAGATAAAGCAGCAGCAAAAACGCGATCTTGATCCCAATGAGGATGGGTTTCTAAATAACTTTTTAAAGAAAAGTGGAGTTCTTCAGGGATATCTGCCAAAATACTTACGTTTGAGTTCATGGGTAGGGTAAATGCTCCTAAAATAAAAATTCTTGTTTGCTTTTGTGCGATTTAACATCAAAATGACTTCAAAAGCGCACCATAAAAGGTATGAGCGATCGCTATTGTCATCTTCTCCAGTTGAGAAAACTAGCGATGGGGATTAGCAGGTTTTTAATTTTCGATTACAGGTTGAATTACAGGGCTAATTTTTAATTCATCGGATTTAGCCTAATTGGGTGTTCGTTGATTCATTGTCCTCTTAAAAGGGGGCAGTTTGTCAATGCTAAGAAATATTAAGATCGGTCTTAAATTTTTATGAGTACTACGCAAAATATATAGTTTCACCTAGTTTTTTGTTACATTTTTTCACAAAAATAGGTTGTGAAAAGATTAATTTTGGGTAAAAAAGTAATATCCACCACCTAATACTCAAGCCTTTATTACTGCGTTATATCCTGTGGAAAAAGCTGGGTAATATGTGGAAAAACTGAAAATACACTGTGGAATTAGTGGGGAATCTAGAGGCTACCACCGCAACTTAAAATAAGTTTTAATAACTTTTCCTTGACTTTTAGAAAAGAGTTCAAGAGTACTGGTCAATGAGCAATGAGCAATGAGCAATGAGCAGTGAACAACTAACTACTTAATTCCTGTGTCCACCATTTATTAGCCAAAGCAGTTATTTCTGTAAGTTCTGGCTCGGAAATTCGTGGCAGATGGCTTAAAACCAGGTTCATTCTTCCTAGAGATTTGAGGCGATCGCGATGGCGATTGAGAAAGTCCCAGTAGAAGAAGTTGAAGGGACAGGCTTTGTCTCCCGTGCGATCGCTTTGATTATATTTACAGTCTCCACAATAGTCGCTCATCTTGTTAATGTAATTAGCCGATGCAGCATAGGGTTTGGAGGCTAATAAACCGCCGTCGGCGAATTGTCCCATACCTAAGACATTAGTTTGCATTACCCAGTCGTAAGCGTCGATGAAGACACTGTGAAACCAGTTTTCTAACTCTTGGGGATTGATCCCCGCAATGAGGGCAAAGTTATTCAACACCATCAGCCGTTGAATATGATGACCATAAGCCTTCTCTTCCACCTGAGTTAGAGTTTGGTGGAGACAGTTCATCTCGGTTTTACTGGCATCCCAATAAAATTCGGGTAGAGGTCGATGATGTTGAAACCAATTGCTTTCAGTGTATTCATCATTCTGCGCGTAATAAATCCCGTGCATATACTCGCGCCAACCCAT
>JBDKJC010000058.1:0-10069 GCA_039796815.1 Cyanobacteriota bacterium
AACCTGCGTTGTAAACTGTTATTATTCCATTTGTTGAGACTCCATTGTTCCATTGCATAATCAAAGCTCCGCTCATAAAATTAGACCAAATCATAGGTTTAGTAGTAAATTTCTGAGTACAGGGCTGTATGCATAATCTTGCAAGGATGCTTTCAACACCTTTAATCATTAATTATTAAGACTCTAGCGTCCCCAGACGCAACCAAAAAGCAACGCTTTTAATGGTCGAGAACTAAAATAACTAATTCAATGGACTGTCTGAGATGGTTAGACAAAATCAAATCAAATGTTGATGCTGGAAATCACCAGTGGCTGTGCTTGCATTTAGTCGGCAAGGATTAACTGTAATTATTCCTGTCTGTGTAGCTTTAAATTTAACCTGATGGCATAGTCTAAAACCCGATCGACAGGTTAAGGGTTAAGAAGAGAGCGATCGTTTAGAGTTTTGACCAAAGGTCACAGCAGGCTTCGTCGTCTTACCCTCATGGGTAAGGGCAAGCGGCGGAGTAATCTGTGACTTATCTGCCATTTGAGCTGTTTGTTTTTACTGCTTCTAAACCAAAAATGCTGAATTTACTAGTATTTTGGACGAGCATAAATTAACAGAACTAAAGTTTTATGTGTGAACATAAGTAGCTGAATCATCAGCAAGGATACTCAAATAAAAATTATCTGGCAACACTTTAATCGCCATATAACTAAATCTATGAAAGTTACTGGTTTATTTCTACATTACAGTTTTTTTTGCTTTGATCGAGACCAGAAAATAAAATAATTAACCATTTCTCAATCAATGGATTGTGTGGTTTTAAAACAGGCTTATTGATAATCAGCCATCAGAATTTTTGAGGAAAATTAATGCCAAAACAGATCATTATTGCAGAACAACACCATCTAGCGGCTGTTTTCTGGGAAGAGCAAATTCAAGAGTTAATCGTTGCTACGGGTCATCAGCAGGTAAGTGATATTTATCTTGGAACGGTAGAAAATGTTATCCCTGGTATTGATGCTGCCTTTGTTAATATTGGCAACAGCGAACGCAATGGTTTCATTCATGTTACAGATTTAGGCCCTTTACGTCTCAAAAGAAGTGCTGCGGCAATTACTGAACTATTAGCTCCTCAACAAAAAGCTTTAGTTCAGGTTATGAAAGAGCCGACAGGCAACAAAGGACCTCGACTGACTGGTAATATCACTTTGCCTGGACGTTATTTAGTATTGATGCCCTACGGCAAAGGAGTTAAATTATCTCGTCGCATTAAAGATGAAAATGAGCGGAGTCGTTTACGTGCCTTGGCAATCCTCATCAAGCCACCTGGCATGGGTCTATTAATTAGAACTGAAGCAGATGGTAAAGCCGAAGAAGCCATCATGGAAGATTTGGAATTTTTACAAAAGCAGTGGGAAACAATTCAGTATCAGGCAAACTATGCTAAACCTCCAGTGTTGCTCAATCGTGACGATGATTTTATCCAGCGTGTACTGAGAGATACCTACTCAGCCGAAGTTAATACGATTATGATCGACTCCTCTTCAGGAGTAAAGAGAATCAAACAGCAGTTGGCTAACTGGAGTAGCGGACGTTCTCCCCAGGGGGTATTTATTGATTATCATCGGGAATCTCAGCCGATTCTCGATTACTATCGTGTCAATGCTGCCATTAGAGAGGCATTAAAACCCAGAGTAGAGCTACCTTCTGGGGGTTATATTATCATTGAACCAACCGAAGCCTTGACGGTAATTGATGTTAATTCAGGCTCATTTACGCGTTCAGCAACTGCTAGAGAGACAGTACTCTGGACTAATACGGAAGCAGCTACGGAAATTGCTCGTCAATTGCGTTTGAGAAACATTGGTGGCGTAATTGTTGTCGACTTCATTGATATGGATTCTCATCGAGACAAAATTAAGCTGTTAGAACATTTTAATAATACTCTCAAAGGAGATAAAGCCCGTCCTCAAATAGCTCAACTGTCGGAACTCGGTTTGGTAGAGTTAACTCGTAAGCGCCAAGGCAAAAATATCTATGAACTATTTGGTCAGACTTGTCACACCTGCGGTGGTTTAGGTCAAATAGCCTATTTGCCAGGTAAACAAGAAGCTGAAGCCTTAGAAACAGTGCCAATTATGACCCCTATGGCAATTCGTGAACCAGTAACTACTATTCGCCCTGTAATTCCTGCTCCTACTGAAAGGCCAGAAAAAATCACGATCGCGACTAAGAATACCCTTAACATCGGAGATGATGATCATCAGCCAGCAGATTTAATTAATCATCCCAACTATCAAGAACAAGGTGCAGGCAATAATGGTCGTCGTCGTCGTCGTAGCCGTCGTAACGATCTATTAATCAAAGACGAGTTGATTGAACAAGAAGCAAGAGTAAATGACGAAAATCTAGAGCAAACTTTAGATCACAATGAGGAAGAACGTAAGTCGCGATCGCGATCGCCTCGTCGAGATGAAGCTAGTTTAGAAAAAGTTACAGTCGAGATGAACGATCTCGAACAAGAAATCTATGCCTTAATGGGTATTTCTCCGTTGGTATATGCCGAGCGAGCAGCTACCGATCCTAAATCTGTTTTAGTCTACGTCAAAAAGCCAGGAGAAGAATTACCTGAACATGAGCTAGAAACAGCAACAACCAACGGCACAATCGAACAACTAAAAGCTAGTAAAAAGTTAAAAACTAGAGGGAAAAAACCGAAAGTTAAAGTTGATTCTGAACCTGAAGTATTCACTGAGCCAGAGACTATAGTTAAATTGTCTCCTGGTGAACTAGAAGCTATAGCGGAACTTGCCACAGTCAGCTTTTCTCCTAGTGAAACAGAAGCTATAGAAGAGCCTGAAACAGAAACAGAAGAGGCTGAAGGCAAAAACGTTCGCCGTCGCCGTCGTCGCCGTTCATCTGCTACTCAAGAATCATAAGGTATAGAAGGAACAATGAACAGTCGTCTTTTATTCAGGCAAAAGAATGAATAAATTTGGCTTTGATAGTTCTTTGCTCACAGAATTTACTGCTCAAGATACCTTGATTGCAGGAGTTGATGAAGTTGGTCGGGGTGCTTTGTTTGGTTCTGTAGTGGCAGCGGCAGTCGTGCTGCCACTTTGGGCTATACCTCAGCTAATTGCTCTAGGAGTTAAAGACAGTAAAAAATTGTCGCCCAGGAAACGGCAAGAACTCATCCAACCAATCCAAGATTTAGTTACAGGCTGGCAAATTAGCTCTGCTACTGTTGCGGAGATCGATGAGCTAAATATTTTGCAGGCTTCTCTTTTAGCAATGAGGCGCTCTATCTTAAACTTACCTGTTGCTCCTGATATCTGCTTAATCGACGGTAACTTTTTAGTCCCTAATTTAAATTTGATGCAAAAAACGGTAATCAAAGGCGATTTACGATCGCCAGTCATTGCTGCTGCGAGTATTTTGGCAAAAGTATGGCGGGACGAACTGATTACTGGCTTGGCTCATCAGTATCCTGCATATGATTTGGCTCGTAATAAAGGCTATCCTACTGCTAAACATCGTTTGGCGATCGCCCAGCAGGGAATTACCCCCGAACACCGTCGCTCTTTTAAGCCTTGTAATTTAAATCTTGCCAATAGTGAACAAGTAACAATTAAAACCCCAAATCAGGAGTTAATTTAGGAGTAGATTTTGCTTGAGGCTGAACTGACTGTGATGCCCAAACAAGATAATCCTCTACCAATTGAGTCATTAATTTCTGCTTAATTCGAGCCAAAACACCTTTGAGCAACTTGTTACCAGCCCGCTCTAACAATACTTGAGGTGTAAACATTAAAGCCGTAGGTAATTCTACACCTACCTCTAAATCTGCTTGTCCTTCTAAAGTAGTCTGCCCGTTCTCTTCATGAGGATAGAGAACACCTTTTAACTTAAGGGTAAAGCGATTATTAATATACTCAATTCCTTTAATTTGACAACCTGTCGACTTTAAATAAACGCTACTCTTCGATCCAGACCAAACTTTAAGCTGAACAATTGGCTGAAAATGGTATATTTCCATAAAGTTAATTGGTCGCATCTTCAGCTCGTACAAATCAGCAGATATCTGTTTAATTAGCTGTGGATCGGCGATCGCTTGTACCAATCTTTGAGGCTGACGTAGGTAATGTTGAATCGGTGTTGCTTGGTTGTCGACTGATATTTGAACTGATTCTGAGGCGTTGAAGCTAACGTACATTTTGTAAAATTGCTGATATTTTTACTATTTATTAATTTTAAGTTACATTTCGTGACTATATTCTTTTTATGTGAACAAATAATACTTTAGTTTTAATAACTTCGAGTTTTTATGAAATTATCCCTGGCTTATCTTGGTCCGACAGGAACTAATTCCGAAACTGCTGCTTTGGCATATTCAGCCTGGTTATCTAGTAGCCAACAACTAACCCCTAGCTTGAAACCTTATCCCAGTATTGCTTTAGCGATGCAGTCGGTGATCGAAGGTCAAGCCGAACAAGCAGTCGTGCCGATTGAAAACTCGATTGAAGGCAGTGTAACAGTCGTTCTGGATACTTTGTGGCGATCGCCACAATTACAGGTACATCAAGAATTAACTTTACCGATTTGTCATGGGTTACTGTCCTATGCTAATTCACTAGCAGAGTTAAGAACTGTTTATTCTCATCCTCAAGCGTTAGCACAATGTCAGCAATGGCTGAAAAACAACTTACCCCAGGTACAGCTTGTGCCGACAAAATCTACTACCGACGGCATCCAGCTACTTAAAGATGAGCCAACCGCAGCAGCTATTTCTGCACCCAGAGCCGCTAAAATCTACGAAATCCCCTTATTAGAAACAGATATTAAAGATAGCCCAGATAACTGTACGCGTTTTTGGATTATTAGTTCGCAAATTAGCGATCGCGGAAGTCACCTGGCTTTAGCTTTTAGTTTGCCTCAAAATGTCCCTGGAGCATTGGTTAAAGCTTTAGAAATTTTTGCCAGTCAAAATATTAATTTAAGTAAAATTGAGTCTCGTCCTACGAAGCGCTCTTTGGGCGAGTATATTTTCTTTATCGATTTAGAAGGCAACTCTCATGATGAGAAAATAAGAGATGCCTTAGCTGAGTTATCGCTTTGCACGGAAGTTGTAAAAATATTTGGTAACTATAATCTCTTACCGATATCGGTTTAAACCCTGTCTAGATCTTAAAAATATGTAGTTTAGTTTTTTGCCTAACTATCAGATACAGAAATATGTTGACTCTATGATCTAGATTAGTCCTTTAAGGCATCTTTTAAAGCTGTTCTGGCTGCTAAATGATTACGGGTAGAGCTTAAAATCTCATGTTCTCTTTCTAAGCGTTCTAGAGTATCCTGCATTTCCAGAAGAGCCTGTTGTTCCGATGCTACACCATATAGATTACTGGCCACCCAATAAGATAACTCTGTGGGAGAACTAGGTAGATCTTCAGGAAGTTCAATTTTTTGACTGGTTAATTTAGCGGAAAGATGTACCACATCTCTTAGTAGAGTCTCGACTTCTGTTGCCATAGGAGTAAGATCTTTAGTTGGTGGCCGATCTTCTACCCATTCTACTAAACCGACGCGATAAGGCTTCTCCCGCACGTATTCTAAAACTTTAAATCTTTGCTGTCCAAAACTGAGCATTTTCAGGCGATCGTCAGGTAGTCTCTGGAAATGAAGAATTTCGGCACAGCAGCCATATTCAGCAATTTTTCCAGTAGCAGGATCGATAAATAGGACTCCAAAACGGCGATCGTGTTCTAGAATCGTATTCATCATAATCCGATAGCGATACTCAAATATATGTAGCGGTAATGGACGACTAGGAAATAATACTAATTCAGGAAGAGGAAATAAGGGTAGTTCTCTAACTGCGATGGAAGAAGATGTCATCTAAACTTACTGTAGTTATGTTTGGTATTATTGCTTACCTATTTACTTTAGCTGATTTCTTAACAGAAGGTATTCACTCAAAAATCTTTGACTTTTAATCCGAATAAACTTGTTAAAAAATAATTAGCTCTCATCAAAAATCAAACACCAATTAGTAAAAGCATTTTCACCTGTGCCGATAGTTGACTTATGAGCAATTTTGAAACCTAGTTTTTGATAAAATTTAACGTTCGTTCCTTTTTGAGTCATTAAAATTGCGGGAAAGCCAGAAGGAATAACTCTAGATTGTAACTGTTGACTTAGAAGTTCTGTACCGATTCCCATTCCTCTTAGTTCTCGATCAACCACCATATTATTGAGATACCATGCCTTATTTTTAACTAATACTTGCCTTTTGATGCGCTCAATTGTGGTCACGACTTGAGACAAGCGTTTACATGTTTCTTGATCGAATTTAAACGGTGCTAAAATCCAGCCTGAGAGAACTTGGGCTATCAAACCAGGAGAATCATATTCGGGAGGATACCAAAAAGCCATTGCTTTAATCTGCCTCATTCCTGGAGGTTGATTTTTTTCAACTAAAGCACAACTTTGACCAATAGCCATAAGTGGAGTAAAGTTTAGTTTTAAGTTAGCTTTTAATCCCCACTGTAGCGACTTCATTCTGGTTGATGGATCGACAAAAATATATTCATGAACGGGATGATTATAAAAAGCCTTAGCTAATAAAACAGCCGCTAGATCAAAATCTTGAGGGGTTAATTTAACGATTTCTAGCTTTATATTATATTTTTCCATGACTACCAAATTTAGCTATCTATTCTATATTTAGTGGCTACTTTTCTCATTTTCATTTTGACAAAACTATCCTTTAGAAGTAAATAAATTTTAAGAGCCAAGAAAACGCTAGGGCGATCGCCATAAAGGTGGGTCGTTTGACTACCCACCTAATTAGTTTCTATTTTTATCCGCTATTTAGTCAACATTTCGGCTGATAATTTTTTAAAGACTAATCTTTCGTCCTCAACATCCACAAAGATAGTGTCTCCTGGTTGATAATCCCCACGCAGAATTGATTTGGCGATCGCGGTTTCCAAATATTTAGAAATAGCTCGCTTCAAGGGTCTTGCGCCGTATACGGGATCGTAACCTAAATCGGCAAGATAATCTAAACCAGCATCTGAGATTTTTAGCGCCAGTTTTTGGTCATCAAGACGTTGTTCTAATCCTTTAACCTGGATCTGAACAATATGACGCAATTGCTCTTTAATTAGGGCGTGGAAGATAATAATCTCGTCGATGCGATTGAGAAACTCAGGACGGAAACTATCCCGCATTGCTGCCATAACTCGCGATCGCATTTCTTGGTACTGAGTATCATCTCCAGCCACATCGAGGATGTACTGAGAACCAATATTACTGGTCATGATGATAATAGTATTGGTGAAGTCTACTGTACGACCTTGCGAATCTGTAAGTCTACCGTCATCCAAGACTTGCAGCATCAGGTTAAAAACATCGGGATGCGCTTTTTCAATCTCATCAAACAGAATTACCGAATAGGGACGACGGCGTATAGCTTCGGTTAACTGTCCACCTTCGTCATAACCAACATATCCTGGAGGCGCACCAACTAGGCGAGATACAGAATGTTTTTCCATATACTCGGACATATCGATCCGAATCAGGGCTTGTTCAGTATCAAAAAGTGCTTGCGCCAAGGCTTTAGCTAGTTCAGTTTTACCAACTCCAGTAGGGCCGAGAAAAATAAAGCTAGCAGTGGGACGATTAGGATCGGCAAGTCCAGCGCGCGATCGCTGAATAGAATCGGCTACTGCCGTTACAGCTTCTTCTTGACCAATAACTCGTTCATGAAGTTCAGCTTCTAAATTAAGTAGCTTTGATTTCTCTGATTCAATTAGTTTTTTCAGCGGAATCCCTGTCCATTTGGCAATGATCTCCGCAATATCCGACTCTAACACTTCTTCCCTGAGCAGAGAATTACCTGTAGTTTGCTTTTCCGCTAATTTTTGCTCAATTTCGACGACATTCTGCTGTAGCTTGGTTAATTTACCATAACGAAGTTCTGCTGCACGATTGAGGTCATAATCTCGTTCAGCCTGTTCAATTTCTAAATTAACTGCATTGATCTCTTCTTTAAGAGCGCGAATTTGGTCGATTACTGATTTTTCCGACTGCCACTGAGCATTAATTTCCGATTGCTCTTCTTTTAAGTCAGCCAGTTCTTTTTCTAGCTTTTCCAGCCTTTCACGAGAAATAGAATCGTCATCTTTGGCGATCGACAGTTTTTCCATTTCTAGCTGAAGGATTTTGCGATCGACTTCATCCAATTCTTCAGGTTTAGAAGTAATCTCCATTTTGAGTTTAGCGGCTGCCTCGTCTACCAAATCGATCGCCTTATCGGGTAAAAAGCGATCGCTGATATAGCGGTTAGATAATGTCGCAGCAGCGACTAAAGCGGTATCGGTAATCGATACCCCATGGTGTCCTTCATAACGCTCTTTAAGTCCGCGCAAGATCGAAATCGTATCCACAACGTTGGGTTCGCCAACCAATACTGACTGGAAGCGTCTTTCTAAAGCTGCATCCTTCTCAATATACTTACGGTATTCATCTAGGGTAGTCGCGCCAATACAGCGTAATTCACCCCTAGCTAACATTGGTTTGAGTATGTTGCCTGCATCCATTGCTCCCTGCGCTGCACCCGCACCAACAACGGTATGGATCTCATCCACAAACAGGATAATATTACCTCGCGATTCAGTAACTTCCTTAAGTACAGCTTTAAGCCGTTCTTCAAACTCACCGCGTAATTTTGCCCCAGCAATCAAAGCACCCATATCTAAGGCTACTACTTGGCGATCGCGCAAAGATTCTGGTACATCGCGGTTAATAATCCGTTGAGCTAGTCCTTCAACAATCGCCGTTTTTCCTACCCCTGGTTCACCAATTAAAACAGGGTTGTTTTTCGTACGGCGGGACAAGATCTGAATTGTCCGACGGATTTCTTCATCTCGACCAATTACGGGATCTAACTTACCTTCTTTGGCCAGTTGAGTTAACTCTCGCCCATACTTTTCTAAAGCCTGATACTTTCCTTCGGGATTTTGGTCGGTTACTGTTTGCTTTCCGCGCACCTGTTTTATAATATCCTTTAATTTGTTTTCAGTTAAACCAAACTCTTGCAGTAGTTTGCGTCCAAAGCGATCGTCTTGAGTAAAGCCTAAGACAAGATGCTCAATCGAAATATAATCGTCACCAAATTCGGTACGATATTTTTCCGCACTATCTAATAGAATATCTAAACTGCGCCCCAAAAACACACTATTGTTTGAGCTACTAACCTTCGGTTGTCGATCGAGAAACCGATCGACTTGATGACGCAGAGATTGAACACTCACATCAGCCTTATTAAAAATACTACTGGCTAACCCTTCTTCGGCGATCAAAGATTTAAATAAGTGTTCAGTTTCCACCTGCTGGTGCTGATTTTGTTTGGCGATCTCTTGCAAATTGGCGATCGCTTGCCAGGCTTTTTCAGTAAATTTTTGAGGGTTGTTTGGTTGCATCTGTCACTACTCTCTTAACTAAGGTCTAAAAAGGAATAAAAATTTGAATTTAGTAATTTAGTGATCTGAACTAATTAATTAAAAATAAATATTTAGCTCTAGATAATAGATTTAATGTAATTGTAACGATAAGCCAACCGCTTAGTTAGGTAGGATAGCCCAACCCTCAAGTTATGGTTATCCCGATGAGTTATAAATTTGCTAAAATTAAGCTAAATTAACCTTTCTCTAAATGACTGCTGCTAGCAAACTACTAACTCTAAAAGCATATTTGGCGAGTTCAAACGCTGCGGAAAAACATTATGAATTGGTGTCAGGAAATTTAATCGAGATGCCTCCTGAAAGTCCGCAAAATGCCGAAATTGCCATTAAATTATTGCTAATTTTTGCTCAGTTTATTTCTCCTCGTCTGCTTCGGTGTAAAGATACGGAAATTGTAGTTAGTGGTACTAGAGCAACTGTTCGGTTACCAGATTTAATGGTGCTTACAGAAAATTTAGCGGACGATCTCTATAGCAATCAACGTAGTACGATCGACATTGATATGCTTCCTCCCGCTTTGGTTGTAGAGGTAGTTTCTCCTGGAAAAGCT
>JBDKJC010000059.1:0-9972 GCA_039796815.1 Cyanobacteriota bacterium
GGGGACGAATCAGGCAGAAACTCATCCCGTGACGTTTGCCTATCTGCTAAGAAGTCGCGCTAAAACCAAAGCAAAGTTAATTGTCGTCGATCCGCGTTTGACACCCACAGGCGCACAGGCAGATGAATGGATTGCACCGAAACCCCATACTGACCTAGCATTAGTTTTGGGAATGCTACATCATATTGTGACAAATAACCTTTATGATGCTCGATTTGTCCAGAAGTGGGTACTAGGCTTTGATCGACTCAAACAGCATCTGAGGGAGCAAAACTACACTCCAGAATGGGCAGCAAGCGTAATTGATGTTCCTGCTGAGAAAATTCGTCAAATAGCTACAACTTATGCGACGACTAAGCCTGCTGCCATTTTTTGCAATGCTGGAATATCCCATCAACTGGGCGCATTCGATACCTATCGTGCCTTAGCTTTCCTCGCTGCGATTACTGGAAACATTGGCATTCCTGGCGGTGGCTGTAACTTTATGCACAATACCTGGCCAGGTGGACTCAACTTGCCTCCAATTCAAGCAACTGTGCCGAAAAAAGATGTAGCCCTTCCTGTAGGACCCGATTACTTTGCCGAGTCAATTCTAACGGGCAAACCATATCCCTTAAAGGCGATCGTGACCCAAGGCAATCCTTTACTCGCTTCTGCGGGGAATCAAAAAGTCCAATCTGCCTATCGTCAATTAGACTTTTACGTATACACTGGATTGTTTATGGAGGAGTCAGCTTATTACGCTGATATTATTCTACCTGTTACAAGTGGCTTTGAAATGGAAACCGTTTATATGCGACGAGACGATCGCGCTATTCGCTGGCAAAAGCAAGTAGTTCCACCCGTGGGAGAATCAAAACCTGATTGGCATATTTGGATTGACCTGGCTCATGCTACTGCTAAACTCGATAAACAAAATCCTCCCGAATACTGGACAGAGAATTTTCTGATGGCTTGGAAAGATTATTCGGCTCTTTGGGCAACTTTTGTGCAGCATACTCCAGGTATGGGTGGAATGACAAAAGCGAGAATGGAAAAACGAACCGAACCCCTTCGATATCCCTGTCCTACGCTCGAGCATCCTGGAGTTAGTACGCTTTATCTCGATCGCCCCTCTTGGTATGAAGCAGCAGAGTCACTCGATCCGCAAAATAAAGGTAAACGGTTTCTAACACCTAGCGGAAAAGTAGAAATTTACACACCCCAACTACAACAGCAGCTAGCCAATACGGGGCATACAGCCTTACCTCTTTTCTATACTCATCCAGAAGTAACTGGACAACATCCTACTATCGAATATACTTCTGAGTTAGTTCAAAATCCCCTAAATCCTCAAGCGTTGACTCCGAAAGTAATCTTAGGCAAGCGATCGCGCCAAACGGTTCATCAGCAATATCCCTTGATGGGAATGACTGGTAGACCGAGCGTAGTGCATTTTCATTCGGTCACTCAATGGACTTATACGGGCAAGCAAATGAATGGAATTCGGCTCATTCAAATTCACCCCAAAACCGCTAAAGCTTCAGGAATTAATAATGGTGACAAAATCCAAGTTGAAAGTCCGAGGGGTACTATTACTGGAACGGCTTTGTTATGGGAACACATTCGGGAAGATACCATTTTCATTCCTAACTGGTTTGGTTCAAAGCAACAGGTTGCCTTAGAGTTGGGTACTCCTCTGTATGAGCCTACTAACCTACTTACCGATGATCGCTACTATGATAATTTATCGGGTCAACAAGCTTATAAATGTTTTGCTTGTCGAGTTCTAAAGCTGTAATGATCTTAAATACAACACTTTATTTTGCATGTCTAGTCTTACTCCTGAACAACAAGCGGCAGCCTATGCACCCTGTAGCGTAGTAATTACAGCAGGGGCGGGTACGGGGAAGACGCACATGTTGGCAGAGCGATATTTATATTATCTACGGCAGAGAAATTTATCTCCCTTAGAGATAGTTGCGGTAACTTTTACCGAGAAGGCTGCTACCGAATTGCGATCGCGAATCCGCGCTTTAGTTAGTCAAGAGTTACCTCAGCGTTCGGATCTGCTGGCAGAGTTGGAAGCTTGTCAAATTAGTACAATTCACGCCCTTTCTGCCAGAGTCTGTCAAGAACACTTTCAGGTATTAAACATTCCTGCGGATTTCCAAGTCTTGGATGATTTAGAGGGGCAAGTTTGGTTAGATGATGGCTTGCAGCAGGCAATGACGCAACTAGCCCCAAGGGTTTTTCAGCTCATTCCTTATTCTTTGCTAAAGGATGTTTTAAGCAGGTTACTCGACGATCCTTATACGGCAGAGAAAGCTTTACAGCAAGGGATTCAAGACTGGGAGCGATTAATTGCTAATGCCCGCATAGAGGCAGTAAAAACCATTGTAAGTGATGCAGTATGGCAGTCTAGTCAAGAGGTCTTACAACAGCATCAGGGGCAAGCAGGGGATAAGTTAGAAATAATACGTTTATCTGTCTTAGAAGCGATCGCCGATCTGGAAAATGCGGAGAATATTGCAAGGGCGGTTGCAACTATCGAACAAATAAACCTGAGAGTAGGTAGTGGCAAAAATTGGCAGGATATGAAAGCTGTTAAAAATGCTTTAAGCACTTTAAGAGACTTGGTTAAAAGAGTTGCCAGTCAAGGATTATTAGATTTAGCTATGGGTGATGCTGATGAACAATTAAAGTTAATATTGCCAGCTTTAACCGAAGCTTATCAAGAGGTTTCTGGTTATCTCAATCGGCTTAAGATTCAGCGAAAAATACTTACTTTTAACGATCTTGAACTATATGCCCTACAAGCATTAACTCATACTCAAGTGCAAGATTATTACAATCGACGTTGGCAAGTATTCTTAGTTGATGAAGTTCAAGATACCAACCCCCCGCAAGCAGAGTTGCTTAATGCTTTAACAGCCAAGGCAGAATTAACCATCGTGGGAGATATAAAACAGTCAATTTATGGTTTTCGGCGGGCAGACATCAGAGTATTTCAACAGTTTCGCGATCGTATTTTGCGTAATAACGGTAAGGAAGTTATTCTCAGCACCAGCTTTCGTACTCATGAGACTTTGATCGAGCAGTTAAATAAGATCTTCACTCCTTTACTGGCAGAAAATCATCAGGATCTAAATGCTGTTCGGCAGTCAAAACTAGGAGAAGGCAGCGATCGAGTAGATAACTATTTACAGGTATTAGTTATTGGCGATCCGCTAACCAAAGAAGATGCAGAAAAACCGCCGAAGCCGAGTAGGAGAGAGCGACAGCGAGTAGAAGCTTTTAGCCTGGCAGCCAAAATCAAACAAATGCTCGATCGCCAAACTCCTGTATTCGATCGACATACCAGACAGATACGCCCCCTTGAACCCCAAGATATTGCTATTTTGACTCGTACCTGGCAACCTTTAGAAATATACGGCGAGGCACTAGCAGCCATTGGTATTTCTGTCGCCCCTGCGGGAGGTGGTAACTTATTAGCTACTCGAGAAGCTAAAGATGCTACGGCTTTGCTACGGTTTTTGGCTAATCCAAGGGATGATCTGGCTTTAGTGGCGGTGTTACGGAGTCCTTTCTTTGCCTTGAGCGATCGCTTATTATTTCAAGTGCGGGAATCTTTTTCAACCGCAACATCATTAGATCTTTGCTGGTGGGATGAATTACCAAAAATGCAGTTTCCAGAATTGTCTCGTCCAGTTCAAGTATTACAGCAGTTATTAAAGTTGTCTCAAGCAGAATTACCCTCTCGTGTCTTGCAGTTTGTAGATCGATTGACGGGATATACGGCAGTAATTGCTAATTTACCTGGTGCGGACAGAAGATTGGCAGATTGGCGCGGATTTGGGCAACTAGTTAAGGATCTCGAACAGGGAACTTACGATCTCTTTGGGGTAGTGCGTCGCCTCAAAGGTTTGTATGAAAAGGAGGTGGCAGTCCCTCGCCCGATAATAGCAGCGAATAACGCTGTCTCGTTAATGACGATCTATGCTGCCAAAGGTCTAGAGTGGGGTTTAGTAATTGTGGCAGATCTGAGTAAAGAACGCCCTAAGTCTCATCCAGCAATCCGTTTTAATACTCAATTAGGAGTAGCCGTAACTAGTAAAACCCCACAAGGAGAAACCCAAAAGCCAGTACTGTATCGTTGGCTAGAACATCTTCAAGAACAAGGCGATCGCCAAGAAGCAGTTAGAGTATTATACGTTGCCTTAACTAGAGCCAGGGACTATCTCATCCTCAGTGCCGCTGAACCCTACAAAGGAGAATTAAACCGACTGCAACGTGGTCTAACAGCTGCGAAGGTCACAACTCAGACTATTCCCTATAGCAATGCTAAAGCACTACCTCCCATACCGCAAACTCCTCCTTTACCCGAACATCTACCACCCCTATTAATTGATTCAGTGGGTTCAGGATTATCAGAACTGCCCGTTACCGCTTTAACCGACTATGCTCGCTGTCCTCAACGGTTTAAACTGCACTTTATTGATGGACATCCAGGTTTGGGAGAAGGTCTTGCGTACTCAATGCAGACAGGAACGTTAGTGCATAAAGCTTTAGAACACAACCTTACTCAACCCCAAGACTTATTACCCTTTGCGGAAGCCGATTGGTCGCCGTCGGTATTTGATGAAGCGATCGCTTTAGCCGTAAGATTCTTTAAACTACCTGTATATCAGGAATTACGCCAGACAGCCGTAGCCAAAGAACAACAGATTAGCTTTAAACTCGACCGTCTAACCTTTAACGGTGTTATCGATTTAGTGGGTCATGATTGGGTTTTAGACTATAAAAGCGATCGCAATATCCAACCCCAAGATCATCGTTTCCAACTCTGGGTATATGCAGCAGCCTTGAATTATCCTTATGCTCATATTGTCTATCTCCGCCATGACAAGATCTATAGTTTTACGCCCAGCCATTTAGCCGAAATTGCCGACGAAGCCCATTCTCTCTCACAAAAAATAAGCAAGGGTGACTACATCGCCACCCCAACCACTGAAAAATGCGCCTACTGTCCTTACCTAGCTTTTTGTGACGATGCCACAATCTAAACAATTAGAGAAAATCAAAAAATCCAAGATTTCGAGAAATTTAAGAATGAGAACAAATGCCAACTAAACTAGGGGCTAGAGAGCTAGTATTGCCAAGGATTAAAGAAGCTCTAGCTACGCAGATCACGCAATGTGTTACACTCATCATAGGTGGTAAAAAGAAAATGTTACTTTTTACCAGTTTGAATTTGGAAAGAGTAGTCGTCAGTTATCTAGCTCACTTTGATTTTTTCAAGAAAAATACAACGAAAGTATCTATTTAAATTTGTATTTTGCTAAATTTTGAAGGATTATCAACTTATATAAAAGATGATAGGTGACATAATTAGTGCTGTAACAACGCTATTTGAATATAGCGATCGTTTTAAAGAAGCTGAACAACAAAAAAGACAAAAACTTGCAGATTACTTTCAAAAAATCAAGCAAAGTCTTTTAGACAGCGTAGAACATCCAGATAATAGACTCTTTAATTGGTCACAAATGAAATCTTATGCTGAAGATTTACCCCAAATTATGGGTGAAATAATAGGTCAAGATAAAGCAGAAAATATATCAAATCAATTAACAAGAGCCATAGGAGACAATCCATCAGATCATATTAATATTTCACAGCTACAAAGTCTTGCTGGTATGTTCAGCGCACTTGCAGATAGTGTGATTGTAAATGAGGGTAAAAATATTGGTACTGGCAATAAAAGTATATTTCCAAAAAATCGTAGAACTTTTTTGTATACAGCTATCGGTACTTCAGTAGGACTAACTGCTGGTTGGTTCGCTGGTCAGCATAAACGACCGATTAAATGGAAAATGGTTACTTTTTTGGGGGAAGATGCCAAAGAACTAATTATTTCTAAAGCTCCAAAAATGGTTTGCGATCGCATAAGCGCAATGACTGATGGGAATTTCGTTATTGAGCTAGATACAAGCGGACAGATACCTACAGAAAAAATATTAGATGATGTTCACTCGGGAAACATACAGTGTGGCTACAGTGGAATTTATTATACTAAAACAGAATTCAGATCTCTTTTTTTTGGTAGTGCTATCCCTTTTGGTCTAAATCCTCAAGAACAGAGTGCTTGGCTCTATTACAAAAAACAGCTTGATGATGAGTTTACTTTTATTCAAACAATCTATGAAAAAATCGGCTTAAATGTTATTCCTTTTCCCACAGGAGCTACAGGAGCGCAAATGGGTGGATGGTTTAATAAGAAAATTAACTCAATAGAGGATTTCGATGGATTAACCATGCGAATTCCTGGATTAGGGGAAGCTGTTTTAAAGGAATTTAGGGTTAGATCGGATACAGATAAATTTGGTCAACCTATTCAAATCACAGACATTGCCAATAAGCTTGCTAGAGAGGAAATTGAAGCTGCTGAGTGGGTTGGTCCGTATGATGATTTGCAATTAGGACTAGAAGCAAAATACTATTACTACCCAGGTTGGTGGGAACCAAGCACAACATTTGACGTACAGGTTAATAAGGATGCTTGGAAGAAGCTACTCCCAGAGTACCAAGAAATCTTTAAAGATGCTTGTTCTGCAACTTATCTTGAAATATTAACTCAATACGATTTAGAGAATAGTAAGGCACTTCAAAAAATACGTCAATTAGAAAAATCAGGAGAGCTTAAAGTGCTACGTTTTAGCGATGACATTCTCCAAGCAGCCGAAGCCCAAACAAAATCTCTATTAGATTATTACGCTTCAGGGAACAATATCTTTAAGGAGGTTTATGAAGAATGGAAAAGCTTTAAAGAGCAGATCCGAGATTGGTCTAATCTAAATCAAATCTAGAAGCTTATGCGCCAAGAATAGAGAGCGCATAACTTCTCGCTCCCCTAACATTTTTTAGAACATCAACAGTTAAATCCTTCTCTCGTATTGGGTCAACATTCTTGTTACATTGAGTTTCCGTCGTCGGATATCTAACTGAAATGCGATCGCCTTGACTACGCGGATACTATTAGCGAATTCAAAAATAGCCTCAAAAGAGGAATATATTTACTATTTTTGCTCAGGCGATCGCTATACTGTTGAAAGTAAATTGCTGTATTTATTTAACTTTCAAATCAAGCTTGAACAATCAAACAACTTTATCAGAATTTTTGAGTTGAAAAACTCGCAGGATTAGATAAATACCTAAAAGATAAACACCACCAATCACAGGAATAAACATTGATGAGTCAACACACATATTCATTGCTTTACATACCCTTTATATAAACTTCATAGAAACTTTATAACTTCAAAAATTTTGCCTGTCCAGTGAAATTACTTAGATTGTGAGTTTTTTAAGTCAAAATATTAGTCAAAATATCTGTAAAATCACTTAAGCAAAGGGCTTCGCCCTATCTATAAGCTATAAGTCATAAGTTATAAGTCATAAGTTATAAACTGTCCTCTTATTGGGCAGATATTCAGGTAAAGGTATGTCAAGATTTATTTGATATTAATTTCCCGCATATTCTTCGACCTCTTTGGACTACCTAAAAATACCAGGAGTTATTAAAACAGTCTGGCTTCGAGAATATAGAAATAGAGTGCGATCGCCAAGGAAAATATCTAGTTCTAGATGAGTATCCTGTCAATATTTCATGTGAAGAAGGTAATTTAATGCCTAAAGCGAATCCACTATTCAACTTAACTGCTATTCAGAAAGAAGAACTACAGTCAATACTGTTCGGTTAAAGGGAAAGGGGGAACGGGAAAAGCGCGTAGATGACGCGCGAAGTCAGACCACGTAAGACGGAATAAGAATGCTACCTGCGTAGTCCTTTAACCTTTTCCCAAACACAAGTAATTAATCAAAATGCTTATCCGAACAGTATTGCTTTAGGGCCATCATCAAAAAAAGACGGATTTATTCTACTTTAGATACTTCTTTAGATGACATCGTGAAATCACACGGAAATTATTTGGAATGACTATACACCCACCAAAATAAATTATCTTTTAAATTACTTACTTAGGTACTAAAGTATCTGGCTACAGGATGATAGGTAATAATCGCTGTTGTAGACTGTTCAGGATAGAGTTGCTCACTCTCATCCATATACATGTTAATCCGTTTAGTATCAAGTAAATCTAGCTGTTTAAACTGATCTTCAATGTTAGGACAAGCAGGATAACCAAAGCTATAGCGGGAACCTCGATAGCGCTGTTGCAGGATATCGCGAATATTACTCGCTTCTTCGGCGGCAAAGCCTAATTCATGGCGAATTTTGGCATGAGTCCATTCCGCTAGAGCTTCTGCCATCTGCACCGCCATACCGTGAAAGTACAGATATTCAGTGTAGTTATCAGCTTGGAATAGTTTTTGAGCGTATTCTGTGGCGATTTCTCCCACCGTTACTGCTTGCATGGGGAAGACATCAACTTGACCCGATTCTTTACTGGCAAAAAAGTCGGCGATACAAAGACGTTTACCCGAACTTTGACGAGGAAATTCAAAGGTTGTCACTAATTTACTACGATCGTTTTGATCGTAGATATATAAAGTATTTCCTTCGGCATTACAGGGAAAATAACCATAAATTACTGTCGGATGCAAGAGATTATCGGCAATAATACGTTGTTGCCATTCCTCTAAAATCGGCTGAACTTTCCGCGCTAGAAATTCATCATATTCCTCGCGGGATTGCTCTTTGGGTTTGCGGAATTGCCACTGTCCCACAAATAAAGCCTGTAAGTCTAAATAGGGGAATACTTCCTCTAGGGGAATAGCTGCGGGTTCGAGGATTTTGCTGCCCCAGAAAGGCGGTGTCGGGCGATTGATATCTAAGCTAACTTCTTCTGAGCGTCTGGTGTCAATTACCGCTGGTTCTTGTTTTTTGCTGACTTCATCCACAAAGATTTTGTCTTGATTTTCTCCCTCAAACGGCATTTGTTCTGAGGCATCATCTGAGGCGATATCATCTACTTCATTTAAAAATCCCTTGAGATCATCCCAATTGTTCTCTGCCTTAGCGGGCATCAGTTTATCCATGAAATGTAGGTCGGCAAATGCATCCTTGCCATAGATCACCTTACCTTTGTAAGTATTCTGGCAATCTTGATTGACAAACTTAGGAGTCAAAGCAGCGCCCCCTAAAATTACGGGAATGGTAATACCTTTTTCGTTAAAGGTTTCTAAGTTATCTTTCATAAAAGCAGTAGACTTAACCAGCAAACCACTCATGGCAATACAATCTGGCTGATGTTCTTCGTAGGCTTGAATAATGCTTTCTACTGACTGCTTAATCCCTAGGTTGATTACTTTATAACCATTATTAGACAGAATAATATCTACTAGGTTTTTGCCAATATCGTGAACATCTCCTTTAACAGTGGCAATGACAAATTTACCTTTGCCACTATCATCAGCCTCCTCTTTATCCATATAAGGTTCTAGGGAAGCAACGGCTGCCTTCATAGTTTGAGCCGATTGCAAGACGAAGGGAAGCTGCATTTGTCCCGAACCAAAGAGTTCTCCTACAACTTTCATGCCGTCTAACAAGAAGGTATTAATGATATCTAGAGGAGGATACTGCCCTCGTGCTTCCTCCAAGGCTTCATCAAGACCAATGCGTTCCCCATCAATAATGTGCTGTTTGAGACGTTCCTCAATAGGCAGGTTTTTATCTACTGCTTCGGCTTTTTTGACTTTCTTTCCAGCAAAGAGAGTGGTTAATTCTCCCAAAGGATCGTAGGTACAAATATCGCCATCAAATTCTCGTTTGTCATAGATCAAATCCTGACAGATTTTCTGATGCTTAGGGTCGATCTTGGATAGGGGAAGAATTTTACTGGCATTAACAATAGCTGAATCTAATCCCACCTGCATACATTCATGAAGGAAAACAGAATTTAATACCTGTCTTGATGCTAGGTTCAGACCAAAAGAAACATTAGAAACTCCTAGTAGTACGTGACAGCCTGGTAA
>JBDKJC010000060.1:0-9889 GCA_039796815.1 Cyanobacteriota bacterium
ATTTCAAGCAGTCCGCCAAAAACTAGAACGGTTTGCGGTTTTGAATAGTAAAATGAATACTCTGATCGAAAACATTGCTAAATCAGTAGAAAATCAAACACAAAGTTCAGCATTCGCCAAAGACTCTGTACAAGAAGTGGCAAGTATCGCTGAGAGCATTTCTGAGCAGTCGATGACTATAACTCAATCGTTTAATCAATTAGTAGTATTAGTCCAAAAACTTTAGCTAATATAAAATACAAATAAAAATGATAAGTAGGTAGGTCAAATTAATTAACTTACTTACTCTTGAGTACTGTTTAATTGCTCTTTTAAAGCGGCCAAAGAAGACCAGCGGCGATCGACGTAATGAGCATCTGAAGTTGCTTTAATGCTTGCTCCAGGACAGCCTGTACCACAGATTTTTCTTAAGGGTAAGGCTAAAGATAGCTGCTCAAAAAGCCAGACTTCAGGGTCATAATGTCCATTAAAAGGTAAAGTTTCAGAAAGATCTTCTAGATGCACCTCTCTTTCAGAGGGAAGATCTTGCACGTTTTCCAGTTCAGATTCGAGCCAGATTAACTCCGACGTATCGATCGCCAGACGATGATTATAATGTTGTAAACAGCGATCGCAAACTAAAGTAGTAATAGTTTCTGCTGTGGAGATAACCTCTAAAAAATTACCTCCGTGACGTACTGAAATAAATCCCTTAACAGGAACTAACGTATCTAAGCCTGAAATATTATTATCCACAATGATTTCTGCCGTTCTTTTGGGTGCTTTGAGCAGATGAGGAATATATATCGGTTCCATTGTTTACTTAATATGACGGATTGGGATATTAGCGCACTGATGGGATTCGGCAAGACTATTGAGGCAAAATTACTAACTGACGATTTGGTTCTTGACCACGACTCTCGCTAGTTAGACCTGCTGAACCTTCTAACAAAGAATGTATTTGTTTTCTTTCGGCTGAAGATAAACCAGGAATTGCCACTTCTTCACCTGTCGATTGTACCCGAGCGATCGCATTTTGAGCCAAGGTTGCTAATTCTTGATTACGTTGAACTCGATAACCATCTAGCTCAACCACAAAAGAACTTTGCACTGCTGGATCTGTATCGAGATTAAGAATAGTATTGGTTAGATACTGAATCGCATCAATGCTTTCGCCTTGGTTACCAATTAGCTGCTGCTTTTGTATCTCGGTTAAATTATCAGCGCTAATGCTTAACCAGTTGAAGTCTGAATCAGTACTTACCGTTTCAAACCCTTCTGTCTTAACAACCGCAGCTACACCCATTAAGGTTAATAGCTGCTCTAACCATTTTTTGCCCGAACTTAATTGACTTTCCACTGGCTTTCCACAATAGTTGATAGTTAATGGTTACGATCTGTTGTTAACCTGAAGTTTTTTCTTTCTTTTTAGAACGTTTCTTTTCAAATGGCAAAGCATTTCTATTATTTGCAGCTTCAGCTTTTTCCTGTTCATCAAGAATTTTCTGGAGATCGTCTGGCAAAGGTTCGCGCATCAAAAACCAAGTTTGACCAGTTTGGAAGAAGTTTGCCACCACAATATACATTAGTACACCCGCAGGGAGAGGAAAAAATAAGAACATCCCGCTAAATAGCAAAGGCGTAATCTTATTAATTGCCTGTTGCTGATCTGCACCAGGACTAGCATTTTGCGCTCCACTCAGCTGTTGGTTAACATAAATACCCACCCCAAACATCAAGACCATTATCAAAATATCGAAGTTGATACCACCGTCTTCATTAGTTACACCGACTCGACCTAGCTTTTCAATGAATAAAAAGCCAGTATTAGCTGCAATCCCTGGAACTATTACCTGAACAGTGGCATCTCCTGGTTCTAAAGCAGTAATTGTACCATCTTCATTAATGCTTACTCTTTCAAAACCTTTGGTAACTTTTAAACTAGATTTAATATCGCTCTCTGGGTATTCTTTAAGCAGAGTATTTAGGGATTTGCCATCAGGAGTTTGTAATTCCACCTTGGTGGTTTCACCTACTGCTAACTTGTTCCCGCCTGGTAACATAGCAGCGATTCTTTCATGAATACCATCTTCGATATAAATATTCTTGGGCTTCGTCGCAAAAGGCTGAGGCGCGATACGTTCGATCTGCTCTTGGGGAAGAATCTGAACGTTGATATCGTAAGGAGTGTCAGTAAAAGGCGAACCTCTCAAAGTTGCAAAAAGGGCAAACAAGATTGGCATCTGCAAAAGTAGTGGTAAGCATCCTGCCAAAGGATTGCCAAACTCCTGCATTACTTTAGCTTGTTCTTCACGCTGTTTTTCAGGGTCGTTTTTATATTTCTGTTTAATTTGCTCCTGTTTTTCCTTCATTAAAGGCTGAACGATCTTCATTTTTCGCATGTTGCGAATCTGTCCTGCACTCAAAGGAACTACAGCAAAACGAATTACAATTGTCAGAGCAATAATCGCAAAACCATAACTCGGCACTAATCCATAGAAAAAATCTAGGATGGGGAGCATGATGTTATTTGAGAGGAAGCCGATACCAAAGTCCATTTTTTAATCTGTTTAGCCTTTTAGGGAATAATTATAATTACCAGTCCAGTTTAATCGATCGCCCGTGAGGAAAACCGATCTAAACTGCATTGTCTACTGAGCTATTGAGCTATTTAGTTGACTCTAATCGACTCTAAAGGTCTACCTGTCTTATCTGCTGCTCTTTCTGAGATATAGTCGTAAATCTCTCTAAATTGGGGAACTGCACGCATTTCTAGACGGCTTTTATCTCTAAGGGTAATCACCAAATCTCCCCATAAGCCTACGCCTCTAGGAACTTTGACAATTTTTATGACCTCAGAATAAATAATATCTGTTCTTTGCGTACCTCTCCAGCCTCCAGTTACACAAATACGGCGGTCTGTAATTCGATAGCGCAGCCACAAAGCTCTGACAATTGCCCCAACGGTCAAGGGAATACAGATTACTGTAAATGCTAAAAATATATTAAAAATTAAATCTCCAATGTGGGGACCACCTTCGTAATAAACCTCTTCTTTAATACCCATTGATTATTTTTGCTTGTTTTAATAACTCTTCTAATTCTCGCAAAAAATGTTCATATTTGCATTCTATTGCTTTAGGTTTGACTGTAATTACGATTTTCCAACCAGGTTCAATTCCCTGTAAATAGTTTCTGATGACTCCTTTGATCTGTCTTTTAAGCCGATTGCGCACTACGGCTTTTTTACTGACTTTTTTACTAATAGAAATGCCAAAACTACTTTTTGGTGGGAAATCCGCACCCTTTGTCTCCCTTTTTGTCTCCCTACAGTCAAGGGCAAACAGAGTTAGATGAGGACTGTAACGACGGATGCCCTGTGCGTAAACAGCCCTATAATCTCTTCGATCTCTCAACCGATGGGGTTTTGGTAGTCCCAACTCAAATACTCAAACTAAACTGCTAAACGATGACGACCTTTTTTGCGACGAGCAGAGATTACTCTTCTGCCGTTACTGGTACGCTTGCGAGCGCGAAAGCCCGATTTTCTTTTTTGTTTGCGGGAAGTTCCGCCTAAAGTACGCTGGGTCACTGGTTATTTCCTTTATAAATTACAGTCAATGTGCTTGACAAAAGCCACAATCCGTAATTTTACAACAGAATTACTAACCTTTTGAGATTTAATAGCTATATTTTAGCTATGAATTAGCTATGAGCTATAGTTTACAAGCTTTCTTTAATCTTTAAATATTGCCAAAAGTCAAATCGACAACTTTAACCGCTTTTAGGGATTGATACTAATCACCCAAGCGCCCACTCTTTGTGGGATAGGTGCGTTAACCGCTGGAACTACTTGAGCATAAAAATAGTATGTTCCCACGTCAGGATTTTTGACGTTAGAAAAGACTAACTCGAGTTTTTGGGGTTTGGAAAAAGGTTTAGCTAGGTTAATTTGGATCGAGTGATTTTTTTCGTCCCAAATCACATTTTTAAGAGGCAACGAATTGTCTTTTTTACCGTTGACTCTAACTTCAATTTTATCAGTGTTAAACTTACCATCAAAATAGTCGGGATAGGAAATAACAAACTGAGTTGCACCGTTGGCCAGTTTGTCTTTAGGAATTCTCAAACGGTAGCGATCGCGATTTTCAGCAATTCCACCAAAATCGAGATAGTAACTAAGAATGTCCACATCTCGATTACCAAAGAGAACTAGACCAGAACCACCTTGAGCCTGGGCAATGGTGTGAACTCCACCCACAGTACAGGCAGCAAGGGTTAAAGCTGTAAGCATGGGTTTTAAGTGGGATTTGGATTTAGAGAAAAACATAGTTATTTTGATTATTTAAACTAAAAGTTTATTACAGGTTAATACTTCAAACGGGATTGATTAAAATGTCAAAATTGGCTATTTAACTTTGACAGACCCAGACAATTATGCAAATGCAAATTATTTAGGTGATTGTAGCTAGGTTATCAAATGATCGGACGAACTAAAGACTGAAAAGTGTCACTTATCTAGCTGGCAAATATAAAAGCGCTTCGCCCTAGCTATGACGCGAAGCTAGTACTTTAGTAAATCCTTTAGGACAGCTATCAGCTTTTTAATTAAACTTAAAACACCTAAAAGTAGTGAAAATTATCCACTACTTTTTAACTAGTAAATAAGATTGTTACTGTTAGTTAAGCCAATTAAAATTTAAAACCCAATTGACCATTAATCCCCCGAACAGAGTGATATCCCCCACCAATAACTATTTTACCTGCGCTGAGATGAACACCTCCTGAATAGGCGACCGTTTCATCTCCAGTATAGTAACCGACTCCTAAATAGGGAGAAACTACAGGAAAACTAATAAACGTGAGGAAATCTCCCCCCGTAGCACCATCTTCTCCTGTTCCAACCTCCAGACCTACGCCAGCGAATTTAACTCCAGCACCATAACTAATTAGATCGTCAACCGAGCCGATTGTTCCCCACACTTCGGGTAAAATTTGACTTGAAGCAGGAGTAGCAATTGTGGAAATGCTAGCAGTTAAGATACTGGTCAAGATTATTGGTCGATAAAATGCACGAAGACCATTTAGCATACTTTTAACACTCCAACAGTAAATTTAATAGAGAAACTAATCTAGGATAATTCATTCAAACAATGAACATTCGCATTGGCAATGGTTATGACATACATCAACTGGTGGCAAATAGACCACTAATTTTGGGAGGAGTCGAAATTTCTCATTCTTTGGGGTTATTGGGACACAGCGATGCTGATGTTTTAACCCATGCAATTATGGATGCTCTTTTAGGTGCTTTAGGCTTGGGAGATATCGGTCATTATTTTCCACCAGACGATCCTAAATGGAAAGGGGCAAATAGTATCATGCTGCTGGAACAGGTTTTAGCAATTATTCAAGCTCAAGGATGGCAAATTGGTAATATTGATTCGACGATTGTAGCTGAACGACCTAAACTTAAGCCTCATTTAAAATCTATGCGTTCTTCTTTAGCAGAAGCTATGGGTTTAAACCTAGATCAAGTGAGCATTAAAGCCACTACCAACGAAAAGTTGGGTCCTGTTGGCAGGGAAGAAGGTATTTGTGCTTATGCAGTAGTTCTGCTACTCCGTGTTTAAGGCACAGGGTAATTTAAAGTCACCAACTCACCAAGAGATTTACACACTTACGCAATCATTAGTTTAATCAGGCTGAAAAAGCTGCAAAGATGTGTCATTCTAGGCAAACTAAGTTAAATTAGGAAAGCCAAATTGCGGGAAAAGCTCAAACCCAGGCAGATTCCATAGATCAAATCTTAAAGTTATGACGTAAAGTTGTAATTTAAGTCGGTCATCATAAAATTAATTGTAACTAATTGTAATTATCTGTATTTATTAGCCTATCATCATCAATAACTCAAAAAATATGAGTGTAGTTTTAGAAGTAGATAACCAAGTTTATACAGCGGACGATCTTGTTCCTCTGCTGACTCAGTATCAAATTCTACCCAAACTTGCCCAAGAAATCTTAACGGACAAAGCGATCGCTGACATTCAATGTAGCGAGGAAGAAAACACCAGCATCTTTGAACAGTTTTGTCAGCAAAACCAGCTTAGTTCTGAAGAACAAGTGCAAGAGTGGTTAAACAAGCAGGGCATGAACCGCGAGCAATTACAAAACCTAATTACGAAAAAATTAAGAATAGATAAATATAAGCAGGAAACTTGGAACGATCGAGTGGATGCTCATTTTATCCAGCGCAAGTCTCAACTAGACCGTGTGGTTTATTCCTTAATTCGCGTCGCCAAAGCAGAGGTGGCTCAAGAGTTATATTTCCGCATTAAAGACGACCAAAACGCATTTAGCGCCCTAGCTATGGAGTATTCTCAAGGGACTGAAGCACAAACAGGTGGTCTAATTGGTCCTGTAGAAATTAATGCTCCCCATCCTAAAATTGCTCAAATTCTTACTACTTGCCAGTCTGGTCAATTAGTTCCCCCTACTCGGGTCGGCGAATGGATTGTCATTGTGCGGTTAGAGAATTATATTTCAGCTAAGCTCGATCAGCCCATGCGACAAAGAATGCTGGATGAGTTATTCAATCGCTGGCTTAATGAATCAATCCAGCAAAAAGTATCATTCTTATCTAGCCCAGTTACTTCTTAAGGCTTACCTAACTCATGACCAACACTAACATCAACACGACTAAGACTACTAAGATTGTCGAGCAGTTCCTCTCACTAGTTCCACAATTTAACCAACTTGCTCCTGAAGCGATCGCCCAAATTGCTCCTCACCTGAAGCCCTTGCGCTTTGGGGTGGGTAAGGTAATGATTATGCGGGAAAAAATGCAGGGACAAGTAGCAATTATTTCTGAAGGGGAAGTTAGGCTACTGGGTTATGACCCCCGCACTAAAATGCCTACTACCCTAGGTAAACTAAAACCTGGAGAAATCATTGGCTGGGCTAATCTAGCACGGGGTATACCTTGTGAAACAGCGATGGCCAGTACGGAAGTAGTTTGTCTAGCCCTGGACAATGAGTACTTTTTACAGCTGCTCGATCGATATCCTGAGTTAGCTGCTGAATATAGACTTAAACCCGCCAAAGTTGAGGTTTTTGACCTGTTGGGCATTCAGCTAGAAAAACAAGCCCAAGGTGATTGGGAACTGGTAGAATTGGCGAATAAAATCGCGGAAATGGCGCAAGTATACTATCTTGCCCCTGGAGAACATCAGTTAAATGGAGAACTTGCCAAGCCATTAACCGATCCTAGTTTGGTGTGGTTAGTCAGTGGTGGTTCGGTAAATGAATTTTCTGTAGGCGATCGCTTGGACTTCACCAAAGATCTTCAGACTGTCACCGTCGCAGGCAACCAACCAGCTCGCCTGATCTCTATTCCTAAAACCGCTTGGTTTGAAGAGGGTGAGCAAGACGAGACAGATGGAGAATTCCATGCTTTTGATGAGCTATTGCAAGATGAGGTTAATATTGTACCTCGTCTAGATTTAGGTGAGGCGGATTTTGATGATTCGGAGGGACTAGGAGAAGGTTACGCTTTTCAGGGTGACGAAGAAGTTGTTGAGCCAGTCCAGAAAGACTATCCTTTTTATCGTGGTAAGACCACTTTAGAAGTGGGAGTAGCTTGTTTTCAAATGTTGAGCAAGCATTTTGGGATGCCTTTCCGCAAAGAAGTGATTAAGCGGGTGTTGAAAGAACAGCTCGAGCGATCGCCAACTCTATCACTACCTTTATGTGGTGGTATTTCAGAATTGATGGGGCTTAATCCTCAGCTAATTAATGTCCCTGCTAAGTCAATTACTCGTTTAGAAGGTCCTTGTCTAGTCACTTGGCAAAATAGCCTAGCCCTCATTTATGAACTAAATGAACAAGAATTAGTCATTGCTGTTCCTGAATTTGGAGTACGTCGCTATAAACCTGAAGACTTTATTGAAAGCTGGGGTGATGGTGGTGAAATACTGTTACTCAAAAAAACCAAGGATACGCCCCAAGAAAGATTTGGTTTAAATTGGTTTTATCCTGCTCTGCAAAAGTACAGGCGGGTATTAATCGAAGTTTTTATTGCTTCATTTTTTGTTCAGCTATTTCAACTGGCTAATCCGTTAATGATTCAGGTCATTATTGATAAGGTAATTAGCCAAAATAGTCCTGATACTCTCTGGTGGCTGATCGGTTTTCTGATTACGATTAATATTTTTGAGGCTTTATTAACAACTTTACGTACCTATTTATTTGTCGACACCACCAATCGGATTGATTTGAGTCTGGGTTCAGAGATTATCGACCATCTACTAAGATTGCCCCTGCGCTATTTTGAACGTAGACCTGTTGGGGAAATTTCCACCAGAGTTAATGAACTAGAAAAGATTCGTCAATTTTTGACAGGAACAGCCTTAACGGTAGTTCTTGATTGTGTATTCTCAGTGTTATATGTCTTGGTAATGTTGGCATATAGTCCTCTCTTAACGGCACTATCCCTGGCAATTATTCCCGTGTTTATTGGTTTGACCCTCATGTTTTCCCCTCAAATTCGGAAAGAGTTGAGAGTTAAAGCCGAACGCAACGCTGAAACTCAGTCATATTTAGTGGAGATTCTAACAGGGATTCAAACGGTTAAGGCGCAAAACATTGAATTGCGATCGCGTTGGAAATGGCAAGAGCGTTATGCTCGTTATATTTCTACTGGCTTTCAAACGGTCATCACCTCGACTCTAGCTAAATCTGCCAGTGATTTTCTCAATAAAATTTCGCGAGTCCTGATTCTGGGGATGGGTGCTTATTTAGTTCTAGACGGAAAGCTTACTCTGGGTCAATTAATCGCCTTCAGAATTATCGCTGGTTATGTTACTACTCCTGTAATGCGTCTGGCGACTCTATGGCAGAATTTCCAAGAAACTGCTTTATCTTTAGAACGTTTAGCTGATATTGTCGACCATCCCGAAGAAGGTGAAGAAGATCGTAACAATATCCCCATGCCTGCAATTAGAGGGCGAGTTAAGTATGATAATCTTTCCTTCCGTTTCAAAAGCAGTGGCCCATTACAGCTGAAAAATGTGACTACTGAGTTTGAGCCTGGTACTTTTGTGGCGGTTGTGGGAGAAAGTGGTGCGGGTAAAAGTACGATAACTAAGCTGTTATCGCGACTCTATGAACCCGAAGGAGGTAGAATTCTCGTTGATGGCTATGATATTAACCGTGTAGAACTCTATTCTCTACGTCGTCAAATTGGGGTTGTGCCACAAGACACCTTGCTGTTTGAAGGCTCAATCTTAGACAATATTGCCCTAACTAATCCTGATGCGACTACGGAAGAAATAATTGCTGCTGCTCAAATTGCTGCTGCTCATGACTTTATTATGACCCTACCGAATGGTTATAACACTAGAGTTGGCGAAAGAGGATCGGCACTTTCTGGGGGGCAAAGACAGCGGATTGCGATCGCTCGGACAATTCTCCAAGCACCAGCCATGATGGTTCTAGATGAGGCGACTAGCGCTCTAGATTTTGCCACCGAGCAAGAGGTATCTCGTAATCTCAAAGAGGCTCTCAAAGGACGTACTGTGTTCTTTATCACCCACCGTTTAGGTACGATTAAAAATGCCGATACGATTGTCATGATGGATGCAGGTTCAATTGTCGAACGAGGTACTCACGAAGAATTAATGGCCCTCAAAGGTCGCTACTGTTATCTCTATCAACAGCAAGAATCATCTGTTTAATAAGCTTTGGTCAATTAATTGAGTTAGTATGTTTGAGCCTAAGATGCCAGATCTTAGGCTTTTTTAATAACTAAAATTCGTAACGCTTATTTGACTTTGGTTTAGTCTCAGAAGACGATGAATATTGGTGCAGTGATTTTCTAGCCAGAACCTAGAAAAGTCGATTATTAGCTGCT
>JBDKJC010000061.1:0-9819 GCA_039796815.1 Cyanobacteriota bacterium
TAATCCAAAATATTTTCTGTCACCTGAACCTTTTGTACTTGTTCCCTAAAAGCTAAAATATCTTCTACAGTGGCGATCGCTTCTAGCCGATCTAAATCCGACTTTTTGGCTTTAAATCCCTGTTGAGCATTAACCAACATCTGTTTCTCGGCATCTTTGGCAGGATAGTTCACTACTAGCTTAAATAGAAAGCGATCTAGCTGTGCTTCAGGTAAAGGATATGTACCCTCAAATTCTAAAGAGTTTTGCGTCGCAATCACCCAGAATAAAGGTGGTAACAACATGGTTTGACCATCTAGAGTAATTTGCTGCTCTTCCATTGCCTCCAGTAACGCTGCTTGAGTTTTGGGAGGGGTTCGGTTGATTTCGTCAGCTAAGAGAATTTCTGTAAAAACAGGGCCTTTTTTAAGGATAAAATCGCGACTATTGAGATCAAAAATATTTGTTCCCAAGATATCGGAAGGTAAAATATCAGGTGTTAGTTGAATACGACGGAAATCCGCTGCAATCAACTTTGATAATATTTTTACTAACAGGGTTTTACCTGTACCTGGTACTCCTTCAATGATGACGTGACCACCACTCAATAAGGCAATGAGCAATTGTTTGACTAGATTCCCTTGACCAATAACGACATTATCTATTTGTTGACTAAGACTATTGAGCAACGAATTACTTGGCATTTAGATACGGCGCTAGAAACTAAGTTTATTTACCAACGACAGTAATAAAGCAAGCTATGGGAAATAGCAAGTATTCGGCAAAAAATAGTTTCCAAATAAACTGATAAAAATTGGCGATCGCACTTTTTTGTTCTAAGTCTACATTCCGACTCCGCCACCAAAGTAACCCTAACAAAATTATGTGGCTAACGACAAAAAAGCTGACGTTAAGAGCATTCAGCCAAAATAATCCCGCTGCGATCATGCCACAATAACAAACAGTAATCACTCCGCGAGAAAGATTAAAAACCGCAGGCTTACCAATTACCAGGGTAAAAGTATTGATATGGTATTGCTTATCTCCCTCTAAATCGGGGACATCTTTAAAAATTGCGATCGCTATAGTAAAAAACAGGATAAATAGAGTCAAAGTCCAAACATACGGATTTAAGACTTCTTGCCCATTAAGTTGGTCGCCATAGTGTAAAAACAGCCCAATGTTAACAATGACTCCCCGCACTGTAAGAATACAAAAAGCTGCCCAAAAGGGAAACTGTTTTAAGCGGATCGGTGGTGTTGAATAGGCAGTCCCAATCAGCAAACTAATAGCTACTGTCGCGAATAACCATGTGCCAGATAAGGCAGCAATAATTAAAGACAGGCATCCTGTAGCCCCAACGATCAGCTTCCCTTGCCCAACAGTAAATTCTCCTGAAGCTAAGGGCAATTCTGGCTTATTAACTCGATCTATCTCAATGTCATAAAGTTGATTTAAGCCAACTATATATACATTGCCACATAGACAGGCAAACCAAACAGCAACCATTTGCTCTAAATTTACAGGGTTAATCTGAGTGGCTGTAGTAGCCAAGGAAATAAAATAGAGTGCTAAGACACTTAAGCTAGTGCCGATAATTGTATGGGGGCGGGAAAATTGCCAAAAACTTTTAACCCAATTCATATTTATTAAATCCAAGATCTTAAATTGCCCAATTTGCTCAATACTCTTGCGTACAAATAGCTATTTTATGGGGATAGCAAGTGTCAAGCTGGTATTTGAATATAGCGTAGTTAACCACCTGGGCGATCGATCTGTATTTGTCCTCAACAATTGTCTGGCTTTACGGATAATTCTTTTCACTTCTTTACAAGATCAGACTACCTTTATTTTATTTAAAATTTCGGCAATCATAAATCCACAGACTAAACCACCAGTATTCGCCAATAAATCTTCAAAATCACAGTATCGATTGACGTAGGGTTGAAGTAGTTCAATCGCGCCACTCCAAATAATAAAGACCAGAGTAATTGCGAGCCAATATTTCGGTTTTTTCAGAGCAGTAGGCAGCATCAAGGTAGCGTAGGCGATAAAATGATGAGTTTTATCTGTCCCAGGTACAGGAGGTAATGTTGCTAATGGCCTAAGTGAGAAAATGGTAATTAAGGTCAAGATAAATAGAGTGGAGAATATCCAATACTTCTTAATCGAAGTCAGTAATATGTTCATTAAATCTCTTGGCAAACTGATTAGTGCCATTACATTATGAACATTACACCAGATAACAGCAGCTAGATTTAACTCCACAGTCAATTAATTTTTTACCTTAATAAAGGACCCCGCCGAACTTGCGGCTGAGAAGCTTTGCTTCCGCGCTGATAGCTGATAGCTGATAGCTGATAGCTAGGGCGAAGCCCTTTACTGTCCTACATAACGCCGTAAGAAACTTTCTAATGATTCTAGTTTGAGATTAAAGGTAGATTCTAAAAGAGCAATTTCATCTCTAGTGCAAAAAAATTCATGAGCTAATAGGGTGCGTAAAGTTCCCAAGGATTTGTTTAACTGAGGATTAATCAAACCAATAGTAAACCGTAAACCATCAAAAAGTTGCAGCGGAGGATTGATTACAATTGGCTCTTGGTTGAATAAACGAGCGAAAATACGGGGAATATCTTCTCGCTTTAGAATGTCTGGTCCACCAACAGCAAAGATCTGATTTTTAGCTGCTTCAATTTTAGTAGAAGCGATCGCTATTCTAGCTAGGTCATCAGTACTAATGATTGAAGAACGATTTTCCTGTTCACCAATAGAAAAGTAAATTCCCGTATCGCGAAATCTCTCGGCTAAAGGGATTAAATTATTAGCAAACCCAGAAGGGCGTAAAATTGTATAGTTTAGACCGCTATTGATTAAATATTTTTCAACTTCTCGTTTGGCTTTAAAAGTAGCTGAATCTTGATAACCGCGATCTACCCCTAACACAGAAATAAAGACAAAATGTTCGATGTGATTAGCAACTGCGCGATCTATTAAGTCAATATTAGCTCGATAGTCGATGGCTTGAGCATCAGTGCCACCATGACTACTAATAATGTATTTTACTCCTTCGCAGGCTTTAATAATGTCCCGTTCAATTTTGAGATCGCCGATAAAAATTTCCGCACCGCGATCTTCCAATTCGCCAAAATGGGATGATAAACGAACAAAAGCTCTGACTGGCTCTTGCTGTTCTCTTAATTGTCTGACAATTCTACGCCCCAATGATCCTGTTGCGCCAGTAACTAAATACATTAATACACCTAATTGTTTGTCGGTAATAAGCTATGAGCAGGAAAAAATATTTTTCTATTAGAATTTTAGAGAAAAATTAATCAGCCTGACAATCGGCAAATCGGTATAAAAAAACCTCAACAGCCAGACTAGTTAATCTCAACTCAAATATTTTTATCAAATATTTTTAAATTGTTTACCCACTACATCAACTAGCAAATCTCTTGGCATTAGTCTGGGTAAATTAACAATAATTTGGTTGGTCAAGCCACCTACTACAGCGGTAGAATAGTTTTTATTTAAAGCGTTCAAGCTCTCTTGCACGACTTTCTCCGCCGAAGCCATAGTTGTTTTGTTTAATGCTTTTGCTGAATTAGGAAAATTTGCTCGAGCATAAAATTCTGATTCCGTTGGGCCGGGACATACCGCTAAAACCTTGACTCCCAAATCTTTGTTTTCTGCCCATAATGCCTCACTAAAATTCAAAATAAAAGCTTTACTTGCTGCATAAACAGACATATAGGGAATAGGCTGAAAAGCAGCGATTGAGGAGACATTAATAATAGCCCCGTCTTTTCTTGCTTGCATCAGAGGTAAAAATAAACCCGTCAATTCAACTACGGCAGCGATATTTAACTGGAGCATCTCCATCATCTTGCTTAAGGGGCGATCGCTAAAAGCACCATAATCGCCAAATCCCGCATTATTAATCAATAAGTCAATAGTTAGGTCTTGTGCTTGAATTGTATCGAATACAGCGTGTCTGGCTACAGTTGTGGTCAAATCTTGCGCAATCACAGTTGTTTTGATTTGGTGTTTACTACTTAATTCTGTAGCTAGACTATCTAGCTTAGCTTGCGATCGCGCTACCAAAACCAAGTTAGTTTGTCTAGATGCTAATTCTCTGGCAAATTTTTCGCCAATTCCTGTTGATGCCCCAGTAATTAAAGCCGTTGTCATAATCCTAAAACTACATAATCCATTGATTAAGGATTGTAACGCAGGTTTGATTTTTTATTCAGCAGCCCAAAGTCGTATTTTCAATCTCGAATAATTACTGATTACTGATTATTGGTCATTGTTCATTGCTCATTGTGACGCGAGCTTGCGAGCTAATCCTTTAGGACTCATTGCTCATTGCTCTAGTCTGGATACCAAAACATACCTTTGATTCCTTCAGGGTCTAAAATAAAGCCCAATCTCTGATAAAACTTGACTACTTGAGGATCGGCAAACAAAGTAATATTGCTAATGTCTGCACTACGAAGTTGGGCGATCGCATATTTCATCATTGCTTTGCCCAAGCCTTGACTTTGAAACTTAGGGTCAACAACCACATCCCAGATTGTAGCATTGAAAGCGTGATCGGAAGTTGCTCGGGCAAATCCAATTAAACGACGTTTTTTGCCAGTAACTTCCCACATCGAAACCACTAAAAAACTATGTTCAATCGCCTTTTTTACCTTGCGTAAAGGACGACGCGCCCAACCAACGCGATCGCAGAGTTCTTCTAGTTCATAAAAGTCGATATCTTTATCTGTACTAAAGATAATTTGAGGTTGAGAACTATTATTGTTTTCTAAGTCAAATAAATCTTCTTTGAGTCCAGTACTTTCAGCAGTATTAACTGCGTCTGAACTGTTAAATAGTTTTTTCCAAAAGACCATGCCGATGTGGCTTTAATGATTTGTGGTTTTTAATATGATATGTCTGTTATATTAATCTATTTTTTGACGCAAAATCATTTCTGAGCAGAAAAACTCATGATGATCGAGGTAAACCAAGTTTTTTACTTCTCAACAGTAAAAGATTTTAACCGTCGAAATTTGCCTTGTCAATGTACAGCATACTGCATCTAGAATTCTGCTGGACTGTAATGATACGATAGAAAAATGCCATCTATAACCATACTAACAACACCTCATATTTATGAGCTAACTACCCCTGTCGTCGACTCTAAGCGACCTGTACTGGTATTTGTGCATGGTTGGTTACTCAGCCGTCGTTATTGGCAGCCGTTGGTAGATCTTTTACAATCTGAATATCAATGTTTAATTTACGATGCTAGAGGCTTTGGGGAGTCTCAACTAGCCCATTTAGAAGAATCTCCGTCAATTGTCGCTCTTCAGCATTCTAATGTTACCGCTAGTGCGTTGTTAAACTCGAAAAAATATAGTTTGAAGGCTTATGCAGAAGACCTGGGTTATTTACTAGAAAGCTTGTCAATCAAACATGCCTGGGTAGTAGGACATTCATTGGGAGGAAGTGTAGCCTTGTGGGCAGCAGAACTTTATCCTGAAGTAGTTAAGGGAGTAGTTTGTCTTAATGCTGGTGGCGGTATTTACCTCAAGGAAGAATTTGAACGTTTCCGCAATGCAGGTCAACAACTAGTTAAGTTTCGCCCACGCTGGCTGTCTTATGTTCCTTTTCTTAACCTCATATTTGCTCGGATGATGGTAGCACGTCCTCTGGCGCTGAAATGGGGTCGTCAAAGAGTACTGGATTTTATTCAGGCTGACGAACAAGCTGCGATGGGGGCATTACTCGAATCTACCACCGAGACCGAAGTACATTTATTACCCCAGTTAGTTTCTCGTCTACAACAACCAGTTTATTTTATTGCTGGCGATCGCGATCGCGTGATGGAAATTAAGTATGTCAAGCATCTAGCCAGTTTTCACAGTTTATTTGCTTCGGAGGATAGCAATGTCTTTCAAATTGATAATTGTGGTCATTTAGGTATGATTGAAGCACCTAATGAAGTGGCTTTAATTGTCCAGGAAATTTTAAATAAGTATCAGAATTAACAGCCTTTTTATCGGTCTTTGATAACAATTTTGTCGGAAAAAAGGGCAACAATTTCGTAGTATAATTTCAGCTTAAATTGCTACGATGACTAGATAAACTCCAAGCAACCGTTCAAGTGGAGACACTTTTAAGGAGACATAATTTGGCTAAGTTAAACTGCTACGAAGAAGAACTCCAGTCTTATGACCAAGCTTTGAAATCAAACCCTGATGATGACGAAGCCTGGTATAACCGAGGCAATGTGCTGGAAGATTTAAAGCGTTATGAAGACGCACTCCAGTCTTACGATCGAGCTTTGAAATTAAATCCTAGTAATGAAGAAGCTTGGTATAACCAAGGTATTGTGCTAAGTATTTTAAGCTATTACAGAGAAGCACTCCAGTCTTATGACCAAGCTCTGAAATTAAATCCTGATGACGATCAAGCCTGGTATAACCGAGGCAATATACTGGCTATTAATTTCAACCTCTACGAAGAAGCACTCCAGTCTTACGATCGAGCTTTAAAATTAAATCCTCATAAAGGCGAAGCCTGGAATAACCGAGGTATCGTGCTAATTAAGTTAAAGCGCTACGAAGAAGCACTCCAATCCTATGACCAAGCTCTACAATTAAATCCTGATGATGATCGAGCTTGGAATAATCGAGGCAATGTGCTAGCTATCAATTTAAAGCGCTATCAAGAAGCTCTACGCTCTTATGACCAGGTTGTGTTATTAAATCCTGATGATGACCGAGCCTGGAATAGTCGAGGCATTGTGCTGGCTATCAATTTAAAACGCTACGAAGAAGGACTCCACTCCTATGACCAAGCTTTGTCATTAAATCCTTATGATGATCAAGCTTGGAATAACCGAGGCATTGTGCTGGTCAATTTAAAGCGCCATGAAGACGCAATCTACTCCTTTAACAAAGCTCTGGAATTAAATCCTGATAAAGATGAAGCTTGGTATAACCAAGCTTGTATTTACAGCCAACAGAACAAGGTTGACTTAGCAGTTGAGCATTTAGCACAGGGGATTAAGCTTAATCCTAAATATCGAGAGATGGCAAAAATTGACTCGGATTTTGACAATATTCGAGCAGAAACTAAATTTAAAGCCTCGATCGCTCGATAGACTTGTTACTTATAGCTTAAACCTACTTATAAGATTCCATTCCTGCACAAGAACAGATTAAATTGCGATCGCCATAGGCATTATTGATTCTACCTACAGTAGTCCAGAATTTGTGTTCTTTTGTCCAGGGTGCTGGATAGGCTGCTTGCTCGCGGCTATAAGGATGTGACCAGTCGCCACAGATGATTGATTCTGCCGTGTGAGGGGCATTTTTGAGCGGATTATCTTCGGCATCAATTGAACCATCAGCGATCGCTTTTGCTTCTTGATAGATAGTTAGCATCGCTTCACAATAACGGTCTAGCTGCTCTTTAGATTCGCTTTCGGTGGGTTCAATCATCACAGTGCCAATTACGGGCCAAGATACTGTAGGCGCATGGAAACCAAAATCCATTAGTCTTTTGGCTACGTCGTCTACTTCTACCCGCGCCATTTTTTTCAAGGGACGCAGATCGATAATACATTCATGGGCGACAAAACCTGATTCTCCTTTAAACAGTACCGAGTAACAGGGTTCAAGACGCTTCGCCATATAGTTAGCATTGAGAATAGCTACTTTAGTCGCTTGAGTTAAACCCGCTTCTCCCATCATGGCAATATACATCCAGGAAATGACCAAGATACTAGCACTACCCCAAGGCGCAGCGGAAATAGCGCCGATTGGTTGAGCATCTTTCGGTGTACTAGGGGTAGCAGGTAAAAACGGTACTAAATGTGGCATTACGCCAATCGGACCGACTCCTGGCCCCCCACCACCATGGGGAATACAGAAGGTTTTATGTAGATTAAGATGACAGACATCCGCGCCAAAGTCTCCAGGACGACATAGGCCTACTTGAGCATTCATATTTGCCCCGTCCATATAGACCTGTCCCTCATATTGATGGACGATCGCACAGATACTTTTTATTTCTGCTTCAAATACTCCATGAGTTGAAGGATAAGTCACCATCAAAGCGGATAAATTATCTTTGTGTTTCTCGGCTTTAGTTTGGAGATCTTTAAGGTCAATATTGCCATCGCGATCGCATTTTACCGCTACAACTTTCATGCCACACATTACCGCACTAGCAGGATTAGTACCGTGAGCGGATTCGGGAATCAAACACACATTACGGTGTCCTTCTCCTCTGGACTGGTGATACTGGCGGATTACCTGTAGTCCAGCATATTCTCCTTGAGAACCTGCATTGGGTTGTAAAGAAATACCTGCAAAACCTGTAATTTCTCCCAGCCATGCTTCTAACTCATTAAATAACTCTTGATAACCCTGAGTTTGCTCTAAGGGCGCAAAAGGATGAATATTACCAAACTCTGCCCAAGTTACGGGAATCATTTCTGCCGTAGCGTTGAGTTTCATGGTACATGAACCCAAAGGAATCATCGAGGTGGTTAAAGATAAGTCTTTGGTTTCTAGCTGGTGGAGATAGCGCAGTAGTCCAGTTTCCGAATGATAGCGGTTAAATACTTCGTCAGTTAAATAAGGACTGGTGCGTAGCTGCTGCTGTTTAATCGTTGGTGACTGGTTACCAATTAATTCAGTATCAAAAGGTAAATCCTTACTGCCAGCAAAGATCTGCCAAAGATCGACTAAATCTTGCTCGGTAGTAGTTTCATCTAGGGAAATACCGATCGCATTACTGTCGAGCCAGCGTAAGTTAATTTGGTTATTGGCGGCAATTTGAATTAGATCTGCGGCGCTGTTTTCCCCTGTATTAACTCTAATGGTGTCAAAGAAAGACTGGTTGGTAACTTCATAACCTAGCTGCCTTAAACCTGTGGCTAAAGTAGCCGTGAGTAAATGAATTCTTTCGGCGATCGCCTTAATTCCCGCAGCACCGTGATACACTCCGTACATTGAGGCGATTACTGCTAATAGTACCTGAGCGGTACAGATGTTACTGGTGGCTTTTTCTCGACGGATATGCTGCTCTCTAGTCTGTAGGGCTAAACGTAGTGCAGGTTTGCCGTGAACGTCTTGAGACACTCCCACAATACGTCCAGGTACTTGCCGTTGATATTTTTCTTTAGTGGCAAAATAAGCTGCATGAGGGCCTCCATAGCCCAAGGGAACGCCAAATCTTTGAGTGCTGCCGACGGCGATATCTGCGCCAAATTCTCCAGGCGGGGTCAATAGTGTCAGACTCAGAATATCTGCGGCCACGGTAGCTAATGCACCAGCTTCATGAACCTGTTCGATAAAAGAACGATAATCATCGATCGTGCCATCAGTAGTTGGATACTGGAGTAATGCCCCAAAAATTGGGGTCGAAAAGTCAAAATCAGCATAATTATCAATTATCACCTCAATACCTAGAGGTAAGGCGCGAGTTTTAACAACCTCTATAGTTTGAGGATGGCAACCTGCATCAATAAAGAAAGCATGAGCTTTAGTTTTACACGCTCCATAACTCAGGCTCATAGCTTCGGCGGCGGCTGTCCCTTCATCCAACAAAGAAGAGTTAGCAATCTCCAAACCAGTCAAGTCCACAATCATCGTCTGATAATTGAGTAGTGCTTCTAATCTTCCTTGAGCAATTTCCGCTTGGTAGGGAGTGTAGGAAGTATACCAGCCAGGATTTTCTAAAACGTTACGCAAAATTACCGCAGGCGTAATACAGTTATAGTAGCCCCTACCGATAAACGAGCGATATACTTGATTTTGCTTAGCGATCGCTTTTAAC
>JBDKJC010000062.1:0-9774 GCA_039796815.1 Cyanobacteriota bacterium
CTAAAAAACCACAAACCATTCCAAGGCGATCGCTCATCTTATCTTACTCCTAATCGTGACAAGTTAAGAAAAAGCGTAGTTTCTTAACTGGTTACCAATAATCCTACACCCAATTTTCCACTGTTAAAGCCCAACGTTGATGGTCACGCCATTCTCCATTAATCTGTAGATATTTTTCGGAAAAACCTTCTTGGGTGAAACCTAATCGTTTTACCAAACTAATTGAAGCTTTATTTCCAGGCTGTATATTAGCTTCAATTCTATGCAGTTTTAGAGTATAAAAAGCATGATCGATTGCTAAATTAACCCCTTCAAACATTAATCCTTGACCTGCGAAGTCTACATCGACATAATAACTAAGATAAGCATTTTGAAACATTCCATAAATAATTTGACTGAAATTAACAACTCCAATAATTTTATTATTTTTATTGTTATTTAAATGGCAAATTAGTAAGCCTTGATAATCTTCATTTTGGCAGCGATAGATATAATTTTTGCAGTCCTTTTCATTAACTGAAAGAAAAACCCAAGGAAAATGAAAATTCTTACTTCTTTGACGAAGAGATAATAATTCTTGACAATCTTCTTCAGTTGGGGTTCTAATAAATACACGAGTTGGCATGTGGCAACAAAAGCAAAATATCTGGCGATCGCTACTTTAAATAATAACAACCCTTTACTGAGACTACCCTCAATCCCCTAAATCCCCTAGTCCCTACGTAAAAACTATAAAGTAACTTCTTATGACTCAGGAAATTAGTCAGCATACTATTGATATCGTTAAATCTACCGCTCCTATTATCAAAGAACATGGTAAAACCATTACCTCTCGGATGTATGAAATCATGTTTGAAGCTCATCCTGAAGTTAAAGCGCAATTTGATATGTCGGCACAGGCTAATGGTACTCAACCAACCAAACTGGCAACCACAGTTTATGCCTACGCAACTCAAATCGACAATCTGGGAGCATTAAAAACAGCAGTGGATAAAATTGCTCATCGTCATGTAGCTACACAAGTTTTACCAGAACAGTATCCTGTCGTCGGGGAATGTTTACTACAAGCAATCCAAGATGTTTTAGGAGATGCCGCAACGCCAGAAGTTATGACTGCCTGGGGTGAAGCCTATCAAGCATTAGCGGAAATATTTATCAACCGAGAACAGCAAATTTATCAAAATGTTTGAAGCTGTTAATCAATTCAATAATTAGCAAAAGTTAATTACAATTTTTGTCGCTTTAATTAAGAAACGTATCACAATGTAAAGGAAGCGATAATTTCAACCTCAAATATTAAAACAAAATTTAGAATTGTAGCGATAATTTCCGCTCGAAATCACTTAGCAATTTTAAAGTCAGAGAGACTCCGCCACTTGCACCCACAGCATTGGGGTGTAAAAAAAACGAGGCTTCTTTTGACATTGGAAAGTTTTAATTGGAGTCTGCATCATGCATTTAAAAGAACTACAAGATTTTGTTTACGATTTTCGTCGCGTATCATTGGCGGAGATGAAGCTTTATCTGCAAATTGATGGAGAAACTCTAAGATTAATGTTGAACGGGTTAATTACCCAAGGTATAGTCCAAAGATCGACCACCACACCAGAGTGCCAAACTTGTCAAAAGTGTGAGGCTGAGGAAATTGAATTTTATGAATGGGTTGAAAATATTTAAAAATTGCCGAAGTCTGGCTTTGGGAAGGTAATAAAATTAAATTCTTTGTCTGTCGAACCGATGGGTATTTAGAATTAACAACAAGCAGTTTTTTGCGTAACTTAAAAAGCGATCGCGTAACAGAAATTGTCAACACCGCGATTAGAGATGGCGAGGAAACCTCGCCCTCTCTCGCGGTCAATAGTTGCTTTGGTCAAAGCGTTTTAGAAGTCGAAGCAATGCTTGATATCCTCCCCAACAATGAGCAATGAACAGTGAACAGTGAACAGTGAACAGTGAACAGTGAGCAATCATCTACAATACTGGATCTAAAAATCTACAGTGGAAATTTGGTAAATTAATTAAATATTGGCAGAACAACTGGCTATGGTGCTAGATGACTCTACAGATTAATTAAGTAAACTAAATTAACGATGAAGCGTGAAGAATTATTAAAGCGTGTAGAAAATAAAGAAGATATTTCCCGCGTAATCGATCGAGCCGAACAAGCAATTAAAAATTGGGAAGTAGTCGTTACTGATTTCTTATCTCCCCCTGTACTAGCAGAAGTACAGTCAATTTTTCAAAATCTCACAGACATTGAAGCCTTGCCTTGGGGTGGCTATCCTCAAGCAGAACGACAGCGGATTGGCTTATCTCGTCCCGATATTCCTCTTGATGAGTCTCAAGTTCCTCTAGCTGCATTGGATATTGCGGGTAACTTTCTATTCGATCCTGCTACCCATCGAGACTTTTTAGGTTCACTGTTAGGCACGGGTATTGTCCGAGATAAGGTAGGGGATATTATTGTTTTGGGTGAAAGAGGCGCACAGGCAATAGTTGTCCCCGAAATGGTAGATTTTTTGACCTCTTCCCTAACCCAAGTAAGATCTGTGGCGGTTAAAACTCAACAAATTGACTTTAGCGAATTAAAAATTCAACCTCCTCAAAAGAAAGAAATGACTACTGTAGAAGCTTCGATGCGTTTAGATGCGATCGCCTCCGCCGGTTTTGGCATATCTCGTAGTAAAATGGCAGACGCAATTTCCCATAAAGATGTCCGCGTCAATTGGAAAGAAATTACCCAATCTAGCCACAACGTCAAAGAAGGAGATTTAATTGCCGTACGGGGTAAAGGTAGATTAGAAATCGGCGAGGTATCCGTAACCAAGAAACAGCGCTACCGAGTCAACTTAGTACGCTATAAGTAAAAGCGAATGGCTATCAGCCAAAACAGTTCATAATCCCATGTAGAAAATTTCTTAATCCCTTTGCGTCTTCGCGCCTTTGCGCGAGATAATTCCTGATAATCTCAACCATTACTTAAACCTAAAATGACTACAACTCCCCAATCACCCACAACTGACGACAAGCTAAAATATGGCGAAAGAGCGATCGCCGAAGGGGAATTAATTACCTTTCCCAACCCGAGAATTGGTCGTAAATACGACGTTAGTATCACCCTACCCGAATTTACCTGCAAGTGTCCTTTTTCTGGCTATCCTGATTTTGCGACGATCTATATTACATATTCTCCCGATCAAACCGTAGTCGAGCTTAAAGGCTTGAAACTCTATATTAATAGTTATCGCGATCGCTATATTCCCCATGAGGAAGTTGTCAATCAAATCCTCGATGATTTTGTCGCAGCTTGCGATCCTCTTGAAGCAAGAGTGAAGGGCGACTTTACCCCCAGAGGAAATGTCCATACAGTAATTGAAGTGCATCACCAGAAATCATAATCTGATTTCATCGTCTGATTAATTTAGCTGTAGGAATCGATTACAATACGATAGTAAAGATTTGTAAATATAATTAAATCAGAGGACGTAATTATGAAAACTGAAATCAAACCCAGTCAAACGCCCGATCTTGAAGATCCTAAATTTGGTTTTAACTCTTATGCCGAACGTCTTAATTCCCGTGCAGCCATGATTGGTTTTGCCGCAATTTTGATTATTGAATACACTACAGGCAAAGGTTTACTAGCTTGGTTGGGCTTACAATAAAAGATGGGAAATTGGGGAGATTAGGGATATAAGGAGAGTAGATTGACGGGACTCTCCCTAAAACCCGAAAACCCTAAGTCCGTAAACTCTTGATTTTTCCTTTAGCATGGTAAATTCTAGCGCAGTATTAATCTCTCCCCATCTTTCAACTTGTCAGGTTAAGTCTAATCCTCTTAAGTTAGGGGTAATGGCTTCTGGGAGTGGGACTAATTTTGTAGCGGTGGCAAAAGCGATCGCTGACGGCAAACTCAACGCAGAGATCAAAGTTTTAATTTACAATAATCCCCGCGCCCAGGTTAAAGAAAGAGCGCAAGAGTATCATATTCCTAGCGTACTACTCGATCATCGCCTATATCAGACTCGAGAAAAATTAGATCGGGAAATTGTCGCTGTTTTTAAAGATCACGGTGTAGATTGGGTAGTCATGGCAGGCTGGATGCGCATTACAACTCAGGTTTTGCTCGATGGCTATCCTAACCGCATAATTAATATTCATCCTAGTCTGTTACCCAGTTTTAAGGGAATTAAAGCAATTGAACAAGCATTGCAGGCGCAGGTAAAGATTACTGGCTGTACAGTGCATTTAGTTAGCTTAGAAGTTGACAGTGGCGAGATTATCATGCAGGCTGCCGTGCCAGTTTTGAGCGATGATACTCTAGATACTCTTCATGCCAGGATTCAGGTGCAGGAACATCAAATCTTGCCCCAGGCGATCGCGATCGCTGCCTCTAAATCAAGTTAGTTAACGCTTAAATACTCAAAAATAAACACCAGCAATAAAATTGCAGCCTACAAACTATAATCGCGATCGCTGACTAGAGAAGAGGCTGCTACAACTTGGTATATTTAATTTCTTTAGTATTTATTGAGATTAATCCCAGCTTCTTTCGCCATTGCACCGATGCCTCTTTTTTCTAAAGTCTTAATCGCTTTAGTTGATAGACGTAATCTTACCCAGCGATTACCTTCGGCCCACCATACTCTTTTCCATTGCAAATTAACACCCTGCAATTTTTTGATGCGACGGTGTGAGTGAGACACTGCCATCGCGTTATTGGCTTTTTTGCCCGTTATTGTACACTTACGACCCATGATTTACCTTAAAATACGTTTCACAATCTCCCATTATAGTTAAATATAGTAAAACTTAGACAGAAGCTGAGAAGAATATTTAAAGCGATCGCCAGCCAAATCTAACAAAAATCGCCCTTGACTTTACTCATTTACCGATCGATCGGTTTAAATAATTCAAAATCTTACTTTTTAATTCAGGTTCGGTTAAAAGTCCTTGACTTGGACTAAAAAGTAATGTCAGTAGGAAAAAGACAAAGATGACCATGACGATCGCGGGGCCAGAAGGTAAGTCGAAATAGTAGCTACTATACATACCAGCGACAGTAGAAATCATACCAATAATAGAACCGACAAACATCATGGGAAATAGTTCTTTGACTAACAGGTATGCAGTAATAGCAGGGCCGACCAATAAGGACATCACTAGTAATACCCCCACAGTTTGCATACTAGCAACAATAGTTAAGGTGATGGCACAAATCAGACCTAAGTAGAGTAAATCAACTGGCAAACCACAGGCTTTTGCGCCTAAAGGATCGAAGGTATAAAATTCTAGTTCTTTATAAAAAAGTTTGGTTAAGACTAAAATAACTACTGTAATGATTACAGTGCGCCAAACATCCCCCATCGTTACCCCTAAAATATCACCAAACAGAATATCATTCAAATTTATCCGATCGGTCTTGAGGGTGGTAATTAAAATTACTCCCATAGCTAAAAAACTGGAGAGGGTTAATGCCATCGCTGCATCAACTTTGATTCGCGATCGCCTTTGAATGCCCATCACAACTAAAGCACCTAACACCCCTGCAATAAATGCTCCCACCGCAATGTTTTTATCGAAGAAAAAAGCAATGGAAATACCAGGCAAAACTGCATGAGCAATCACGTCACTCATCATCCCCATCTGTTGCAGAATTAGATAGCTACCCACTACTGCCCCCAGGATACCCAACGACAAGCCAATGGCGATCGCCTGGCGCATAAACTCAAATTCTAATGGTTCAATTAACCAACTTAGCATTGATGGGATGGTTCACAGTTCCTGGTTGATGATTAAAATACTGGTAAGCTTGGTTGATATTCTCGTTAGTTAAAACTTCTTCTTTGGTGCCAGAGGCAATTAAGCGTCTATTGATTAATAATAATTGATCGTAATGATTTAATGTCTCACTTAAATCATGACTAATCACCAGTAAAGTTTTCTGCTGCGCTTTTAATTCGGCAAAAATGTCAAAAATAATTGTTTCTGTCTGCCGATCTACATTGTTAAATGGCTCATCAAACAAGAGTAAATCTGCTTCTTGAGCGATCGCTCTAGCGAGAAATACTCGCTGCTGTTGTCCTCCCGATAATTCCCTGATCTGACGCTGACGGTATTGCCACATACCAACTCTTTCTAAGGCATTGCGAACTAATAATTTTGATTGCCGACTATGGTTGCGAAACCAGCCTGTAGTCGCTACTCGTCCCATCATCACGGCTCTTTCTACCGTAACAGGATAGTCCCAATCAATTTGCGATCGCTGTGGCACATAGGCTACTTTATTGAGCTGCTTAGTGACTGGTTTGCCAATCCATTGAGCTACCCCATGGGAATAGGGAATTAAGCCCAAAATCGCTTTGATTATCGTACTTTTTCCTGCGCCATTTGAGCCGAATAATCCCGTCACCTGCCCTGGTTGAAGAACAAAAGATACGTTTTCAACAGCTATAGTATGACGGTAGTTGACGCTCAGGTTACAAACTTCCAGCATTAGATCGATCGTAATGATAACGGATCTCATTATACCTTAAAATAATTAGAATCATTATCATTCTGATTTATTAATAGCAATTAATTTTATGTTTAAATCGAGCTTAAAAAAAATTCAGGTTAAATATATTCTCAGTTTAGTAATTATTGGCATAATCACCAGTGCGATTATGAGTAATTTTAAAAGTAAAGGTAACCTTGCTCAGGCGGAGTCAAAGCCTAAAATAGTTGTTTCTCACAATGTAATCTGTAATTTAGTTCAAACTATTGCTCAAGACACAATTGATTTAACCTGTCTGATCGATGCCGAGCAAGATCCCCACTCTTATAACCCTACTCCTTCAGATCTCAAGGCAATTGAAGAAGCTCAATTGATTTTCTATGGCGGGTATGAACTAGAACCCCAGATAACTAAGTTATTATCAGCAACGAAAACTCCTAAATTTGCCTTATATGAGCAAGTTGTTACCGAACCGCTGATGGTTGCCGAACATCATCACGATGAATCAGATGAATCAGATGAGTCAGCAGAAAAAGCTGAATTAGAACCCGATCCTCATGTCTGGCACAATGTTGAAAATACGGTCAAGATGGTAGAGCTAATTCAGTCCATATTTTTACAAGTTAACCCCGAAGCAGCCGATCAATATTTACTCAATAGCAATAAACTAACTGAGCAGCTTTGGCAGTTAGACGCTTGGATTAAAGATCGAATTGCTACGATCCCAGAAGATCGAAGAGTTTTAGTCACTACCCATGATTCTTTAAACTACTATGTTAAGGCATATTATTTTAAAGACTATCAAACCCTGCAAGGTTTGAGTGACAAGTCCTCGCCTACCGCCTCTCAGGTGCGAAAACTCGCCACAGAAATTAAACAAGCAGGAATCCCTACCATTTTCGCCGAAGCCACAGCTAGCGATCGCGTACTGCAAAATATAGCTCGCATTGCTGATGTCAAACTATCGACAGAAAAACTTTACGCTGATGGAATAGGGGAAGCCAAAAGCTATATTGAGATGATGTCTCACAACACTTGTGCGATCGCCAATGGTTTGGGTGGAAAGTGTCAAGCTTTTAGCCCTGGGAAGTAAACAGCTACTAAAATTGTGGAGATCTCCTAGTAAATCACTGATGCTAAATCATTGTTTATCTAACCACTGGCTTTAACACGAGAATGGGAATACATCAGTAAATGTATCCCCATTAATTAAAAATATATTTCGTCTGTTTTCAGCTATTTTTTGGTTAGTAGGCAAGAGTCTCTAAAGTTTCTTTAAGGTAACGTTGTACTTGCTGATCTAGTTCCATTTCACTACTAATATCTCTTTCTTGCTGCCAACTTTGGAAACCTGAGCTTTTGGCGATCGCCTGTCTGAGACTGAACCAAATTTCTTGCTCTCTTTCATTCGGCGAGGTGATCGTTGAGTTTTTCATGTATGTAAAATTTTTATTACTCTATCTTTTTCAGTTTAGCTTAACTAGATTAAGTATCTGTATTACTAAAGACAGAAATCCTCAATTAATTAGATAAATATTAGCGAAGCTTAATTTGTTTTTTGCTCTCTAGTCGATGTAGTCAACAAGGGTAGTTGACTGACTGTTATGCCCACAGTCGTAAAGTTACTTTTAATTTCTTCTAAACTACATTGTTCAATTTGAGCCAACTCTGATTTGCTAGTTAATAAAACCTGAAATGCACTCAAGGGAATCTGCAAAAAAAGATTACTACCCAAAAAAGCGATGCTGGCGATCGCTAGTCCTAAAATTCGCTGTTGAGGCAATAAACTAGCAAGTCTTGTCGCTGGCGAAAAATTATATAGCAACCACAGATTCAAGAGCATTAACCCTGTGACGATCGCGCTGACAACTTTTTGTTGCTTTCTTTGGAATAGAGCCAGAATTTTTCTTTGCTTTTCAGTTAAAAATTTAGGCTGGAGAGCTACAAATAGGACGCTAAAAATATTAAATGGACGGTATAGCTGCATGAATGAGATAGGTAGAATAGCGATCGCTATCAGCCAAGGCAATTCTAGCAAATAACTATACCTATCTCCCACTGCTAAACCAATCGCCGCGATCCCTAACATTAAGGGAAATACAATTATGCCTCCAAAATGAATCCATAAAAACGGTTCAGAACGAGTATTCATTATTGTTGATTTTAAGAAATGCTCGGGGACGAGCCTCCGCTACATGGAAGGAAATATTTTCCCTTGATCATCAATTATTTGCCAGTTACCAATGATCTTAGTTAGTTGCTAAAGTACGACGTTTGAACACTAACTCGTAAGCTTCGATGATGTCACCCTCTTTCCAATCAGAGAATTTAGTTGCACCAATACCGCACTCAAAGCCTGTGTTTACTTCTTTTACGTCATCTTTCATGCGTTTGAGAGAGCTAAGATCGCCTTCGTGAACAATATTATTGTTACGACGAACCCTAATTTTGCAGTTTCTGACTATTTTGCCTGATAAAACATAACAACCAGCAACCGCACCCCGACCGACAGGGAAGACAGCGCGAACCTCAACCTGACCGAGACTTTCCTCGACCTGTTCGGGATCGAGAAGACCTTCCATTGCCCCTTGAATCTCATCTAAAAGCTTATAAATGATATCGTACTGGCGAATATCCACTCCTTCTCGATCTGCTGCCTGTCGCGCTCCTGCTGCTAAGGTAGTGTTGAAGCCAATAATTACTGCTCCACTAGCTGCTGCTAAGTCTACATCAGTTTCCGTTACTTCTCCTGGAGATGCCATTAGAGTACGAATCTGCACTTCATTTTGTGGCAACTGCTGTAGAGAGCCAAGAATAGCCTCTACAGAACCTTGAACATCGGCCTTGACAATTAGGTTAAGTTCTTTGAGTTCACCCTCTTGAGCCTGGGCTGAAATGCTGCTAAGACTAATTCGACGAGAAGACAGAGACTGGAGTAATCTATTGTCTCGTTGAGCAATTGCCCGCCGATCGGCGATCGCTCTTGCCTCTTTCTCATCTTGATAAACATCAAATTCATCTCCCGCTTCAGGAACTTCATTGAGTCCCAGAATTTCAACGGCAAAAGAGGGCGTAGCAGCTTCTACTTTTGCTCCTGTATCGTCAACCATAGCCCGAACTCGACCGAGAACAGAACCAGCGACGATGCTATCTCCCACTCTCAAAGTACCGTTTTGCACTAGCAAGGTTGCTACAGGCCCTCGATTACGGTCCAAGTTAGCCTCAATTACCGTGCCTTTGGCAGGACGGTCTGGATTAGCTGAAAGTTCTTCTACTTC
>JBDKJC010000063.1:0-9717 GCA_039796815.1 Cyanobacteriota bacterium
CTGGCATCAGCAGTTAAAACGAGATTGTGATGCTTATCAATTAGTGGCTGTTCTTCCAGTAAGGATTCAGGAGTCGTCCAAAGCAGACGATGACCCAAACCAACGTTATCTTGATACCAAATATCTGCTCCATCTGAACCACGATGGGCTAGAGTATCTGACATCTGTTGTAAAACTTCTGGTTTGGCTGACTGACCGTCAAAATAATAAACACCAAAAACTCCGCTCATAATTCATATTTTTAAAAAAATTAATGTTAAAGGTGTTGCACAATAATAATTTAATTTAACTAAGAATTTCTTCTTCGCTTACTTCAAGTAATCCTACTTCTAGCATTTCTTTCAATATTGATTGAAGATCTTGCTTCGCTTGTTCTGGAGTTACCTCATATTCCTCTAAAACTAAATCCAGTAACTTTTCTTCTGTTTGAGGCTGTTGCAACCACTGCCAAATATCGACTCCAACTGAATTAAGACCATAGTAGACTCCCGATTCTAGGTTGAGAATGACGGCTTCATCGGCAATTTCTGAATATAGGTGATTGGTAGATACCTTATAAGTTGTAGATTGATTAGTAGTAATTTTAATACTCATAATTTCCTTCAGGCTTACTTACGCTTATGTATTAGGATAAGTAAATAAAAATGCTTTTCTGAAGCTTAGTCGAAATATCTTTTAAAAGTAGGTTGTAGGTAAGTAACTAAAAAGTAAGATTAGTATGAATTTGAAGATTCAGAGAAATGATTTTGATTTTTTTATCCTCCTAGCCCCCAACAGCCTGGTTGAATAAGAGTCGCGAAACACCAGCATCCCCCACGCTCAAAATTGGGGGAATCAGCCCAGCACTTTAGCCTAGACACGCTCTTTTGCCTGGGTAAGATGAAGTAAAACCCAACGGTATTAAATGCGCGCTCGAGAATTAAATAACTAAAGCATCTCAAAAACTAACAATTACTTAACCATCGTTCAAGGCAGCAATAGGATTCTTCTGCTGTAGAAATCACGCCAATCCAGACGATTAAGCTGCACTATTTCACAGTCAAACTTTAAAACTTGTTTATCGGGAAAGTCAATCGCAAAGTCGCGTTTATCTTGTAGTTGGGGAGAATCAAATAATTAGCTAAAACTAATAATTAAGCCTCTAACAAAATTTAAGGCTTTTTGAGGATTAGGAAATAACTGAGGAAAATCGTTAATTACCTGTTTACTCAATTCGTCTACAGACGTATTACCATCTGTATGAGTTAAAACATATTGCGCTGCTTTGCCTTTTTCGCTGAGTCTTGGTTGATATTGTGGGGAAATTTGCTTAATTCTTTTTAAGCTCATAGGCATAGCAAAAAAAGTAGAATGTTGTTGTGCTTGACTATTAGTTTTAACTTTCCAACTCCAATCACCAAATGGAGGTCTTTGTAACTTAAAAGTAACTTCTTCTCCAGCTTGTAATTCTAAGGGAGGATCGAGAGGGAGAAAAGCTGCTGACCAGTGTAGAGGAGGGTCGTGGGGCGCGGTAGAAAGCCATTTGTCTCCTAGTTGCATGGCAAACCATCCAACCCAACCATGACATAAGCCTGAATTAGTTATCTTATAGTTAACTTCCGCTTCACAATGATTGGTTGTACTCTGATAAAAATCCATTGCTAGTAATTTAATTGATTCGGCTAAATATTTTGCCTGATTTAATTCAGGATCGCGATAGTAAATAGATTGACTAGCATAACTACGAGCAGGACTATTATCTATATTGAGGTGGGGATCTGACCAGCAAGCTATCTGTTTATGATGTATTTCTGGTGCAAAAACAGGGACGGCTTCCATTACCGCTGCTTGAGGAATCATTATTCCATTAGGTTTGAGAAACTTATCTCTTGCATAAAATAGAGATGGCAGTAAATCTTCTTCCAAAAGAAAATTACCCGTAAAAACAGAAATAATCACATCTACTTTTTCGGGCAATTTAATATCTTCTATTTTACCTTGTAAACAAGTAACGCGATCGCCATAACCATTTTTTGCTACTATTTCTTGCGTAACTTGAACAACTTCGGCTGGCTCAACTAGATATACTCTTTTTGCTCCCAACTGGGCTGCCAGCATTCCTAAAACTCCCAATCCAGCGCCCACATCTAAAACCACACTTTCAGGAGTAATTACTTGTTTTAAAGCTGCGTAATAAGCCTGATTGCGCCTAGTATCTAGAGCCATAGTGCGCTGATCCATAACTAAAGCGTAACTCATAGTTGGGCAACCTCTTCTACTAAAAATCGATACACTTGGGGTAACATGGCAAAATCACGAGGGTAATAAAGTCTTCGGACTGATGCTTGTTGAATTAAATCGGTATAAGCATCAAATAATTCGGGATAGATTTTAATCAAGTCGTAGGCGTAATAACTGTGGGGTAACAGTTCAAATAAAGCATTACTTGGAGATAGTTTTTCTGAATATATTTCGGTCGAATCTTCTGCCAACAGGTAAATAATACTCAAAGGAACTAAAGTATCATGTAGCTTTGCCCCTAATTGTTCTGGTTCAAAGAAGGTTTTATACTCTGTTTCTTTACCTCCTGCTAAACCCAAACAATCGGCTGTATGGGAATAAAGTTTAATTCTAGGATTGCCTGGATAGGTTAAGCCTTCGTCATTAACTACCAAAACGTCATCGGTGACAAAACCACATCCACGAGAGGCGCAGTAAGTACTTAATGTTGATTTCCCTTTACCTGAGTGACCCACAAAAGCAACGGCTTGAGAATTTATAGATACGGCATTGGCGTGAATTGCTACTTGATTTTGCAGACTCAAACAAGCACCTGTAATTACAGAAGTTAAACCTAAAGTTAAGCAACCTGCAATTTCTGAGGTTTTAGCATCTTCTGTAACTAATATTGTTACTTGCAAGCCATCATTGCTAATCCATGCGCCCAACTCTTCAGTCCAAGGAATCCAATATCTTTGAGCTTGGTAGGAAGCAATAGAAGCTTTATTAAAGCTATTATTATCATCTGCTTTTGGCAAACGATCGACATAGTTTAATTGAACATTTATAGTTGAACCACAATAGCTTATTTCTTGAAAAACAAACTCTAATATATGAGCTATTTTCATCAATTTTATAATTGATTATTAATTTGATTAATATTTAGTTTTGATTATAAAAGAAAACTTTTGAAGTACTATTTTTAGTAATTCGAAATAAAATTTACTTAGTACTCCAAAAGATTATCAACTAATAACTTTGATTTAATTTGTGCTTTAATTTAAAATTATTTACATTACAACCTCATCATAGTTATACCCCCAGAGCCTTGATCCACACCCATATCACCAGCAGGATTGCCCATTCCAGAAAAACCATCGTCAATTAGATAGTTCGAACCACCTAAAGTTTGGCTGCTTAGTTCACCTAAAACAGTAAGACTCATAGGCACATACTTTTTCTTGGAAATTGACATTGTATTTACACCTCTAAATTATAATTATTGGGTTAACAAACCCACTTTATATATTACCATTGAAATACTTGTTTTTTTTATTTTAATTAATATTTATAAATATTGTTTTTGTATTTTTTTATACCAGTTTGTGAAAGCAAAAATAGCATATAAAAAATTAGTATCATCTTGTTTAAAATAGTTTTTTCTATCGTAGTTAGATTGATAATCTACTCTGTATTTGTTTAATTCTTTTTCGATTAAATAGACATTAACGATAGACGAAAAGAAAGAACTATTTTTTAAAAAATCTAAAATATTTAACACTCGATCTCCTTGACCCAAACCTGCATAACGAAGAGGATCAAAATAGTTAGTTTTAGGTCGCCATAAAATATCTTCAGGTAGAGTTTTTTGGTTGGCACGGCGAAGAAATATTTTGTTATGAGTAGAATCGTGTTGTAGCAAGGGATGTAAATCTAAAGCAAATTGAATCAATCGCCGATCTTGAAAAGGAGACACAAACTCCAAACCTAGACTGCTTTGAAATAATTTGTATACTTGGCTTGTTCCTACACTCCCACTACACTCCATTGTCCAACTCATGCTAGTTTCCAGATTGGCATCAAAAAAACTAGTAAAGTATTGCCTTAAAGCAGCTTTCGTTTCTGGTTGTTGAGTAAAAGCGGATTTCAGCCACACGGGAGTTGGATCTAATTGACGTTGCCATCTGGCAAACCATTGATGCTGAATACATGTAGGTAAATGAGGTAAAAGTAAATACTTCCATAGAGAAGAGTGCCATCTTTTAGTATTTTGAAGCTGTTTGATTACTCCTCGCCAACTTCCGCTTCGTGCAAAGTCCTGTATGTTGGCAGCAAATAAATTATCGCCCCATTCCCCATCAAAAATATTACCAAACCCCAGCTTTTGGATATTTTGATATAGCTGAACATTCATAGCTGTCGTCCCTGCAACTAATGGATCGTCAGTGACAGGAAGACTATCCAAAGATTCACTAAAAGCCCAGGCGCGATCGCAATTTACATCATGCCATCTAACTTGAGGATATCGCTCTAGAAAAGATTGAATTGGTTGACGTTCATCAAATTCAGTAAATACGGTAGTGACATTAGAAAAAGCATCGACAGAAGATAAGTGATTGAGTACAGATACAGTGATTGTGGTTGAATCCAATCCACCGCTTAAAGTAGTACAAACGGGGCGATGAGTACGCAAGCGATCTTTGGTGGCCTGATTTAATAAGCACCAAAATTTATCGTAATAAACTTCTGGAGAGCGATCGCCATTAAAGCTTTTCGGTCTTGTTAATCGCTCGATCGGACTTAAACTAAAATGACCAGAGCTAATAGTTATAGCAAAACCAGGGCGTAGACGCTTGATTGCTGCAAAAGGTGTAATTCCTGGGGGTTGCGCCCACAAATAGCAAAGAGCATGAGCTAAATAAAGCTGGTCCAATTCTTTACTTACTTGAGGATGATGTAAAAGCGTGAGAACTCGCGACGATAGCAATAAAGTTTGTCCATCCCAATAATAAGAAATAGTTCTTCCGCCAACAGGATCGCAACCGACAAACAATAAATCCTTACTTGCATCCCAAAGAATAAAAACAAATTCTCCAATGAGGTGTTTAAGACAATCAACTCCCCAACGACAATAGCTTTCGATAATTAACTGGGCATCTGTAATCTTAGTTCTACCCGCTAGCAAAGATTCGCGATCGTCTACTCGCCCATTCCAAACTAAAACACAACCTTCGTATTCAATTACAGGTTTTTCCAGACAAGATTCGGGGGTATTAAATAGCTGAGTACGCCCTAAACTTAAGCCTACTTCAGAATCGTGCCAATCTCCCTGTCCATCTCTGCCCAATATATTTAAATCCCCTAGCATTTTCTGCCAGGGGGCGGGTTTTTGACTATTCCAAACACCTAAAATTCCGCTCATAAGATTTAACTCATCGGGGATTTTACTAAACGTGGAGTAACACTAGCAATATCAGCGCGATCGTTTAGCACTTTGCCATCATAAGTAACCCAAGCATGACCGATATCTTCTCCCCAACCTATTTCTAATTGAGCATTAATTCCTTGCTGTTGTAACCAGTGATATAAAACTAAGGAACGATGTAAGCACTTTGGGCGTACAGGATGAATTTTGGCTGTCCAAGCGATCGCTGTTGCTCTTTGTCGAATTTCTTTGGTTTGTTCTGAACTCAAGCTTTTTGGTTGAGAATCTGCGGGAATTTTTAAAGCAGCTAAAGCCATCTTTTTGAGCCTACTATCTACCCACCACAGTTGCTTAAATGCCCATAGACAAAGCAGAATATACTTCGGCTTGGCGATCGCTTTACTCAGTAATTGGAGAGATAATACCGCAATCCGATAAATCTTGGAGAAAACTTGTGAGATCTTCGAGGACGCGATCGCGATCGACTTCGTATTCATTAGTTATTTGCTCTACTATTAAAGTCAGGGGTTTGGAGTCTGATAAAGCCTGCCAAAACAAAATGCTAGTTTCGCTCAAGCTGTAATAAGTTCCAGAAGAAACGTGCAATAAAATTCCTTCAGTTTCTACTTGCCTGAACAATATATCTTCGGCTACTTGATATTGCTTTTTGCTCAAATTTGTGGCGTCAGTTTGTTCGCTGTTCGCTGTCATTATGTGGCTACCTTACAAAGATCTTATAATTAAATGTTATTTTTAGTTATTGTTAAATAGTGATTAATAAATCGATATTAATAACAATTGAGACAGATTTTATTTGTTTGAGTTTATTATCTTATTTGATGTTTTTAAATAGCACAAGCTAAATTCTAGCCACACAAGTCAGCAAAATGTAATAGTAAAGTTATTTATTTGTATCTTCCTATTTTTAGTGGTAGGTAAAGATTCTTGCCATTAAGGTAAAAAAGGCGACGGAGGGAGATCAAATTTTTGATAAAGCTCGATCAAAACTAGCTAAAATAGTTTCTAAAGAAAAATTTTGTTTGGCACTAGCATAACCCTGTTGACCTAAACTTCGAGCCAAAATAGGATCTTTAATTAATTCTGCAATTAATTGACCTAAAGCGATCGCATCGCTTGGTGGAAACAAATAGCCAGTTACACCGCGATCGATTAACTCTAATGCACCCCCCGCAGCCGAGGCAATTACTGGTTTTTGAGCCAACTGTCCTTCAACAATTACCCGACCAAAAGGCTCTGGTTCAGTAGAAGTATGGACTATAATGTCACAAGCTTTCATGAGTGTAGGGATATCATCGCGAAATCCCAGCCAATGGACTCTACCTTTTAATTCAGGAATCTCAGCTAGAGCTTTAAGTTCAGAAACATATTCTTGTTCGCCAAATAAAGCTGTTCCCACCAACAGCACCTGAACTTGAGGCAAGTGTTTAATCGCCTCCAACAAAACATGTTGTCCTTTCCAAAAAGATAGGCGACTAAATAATCCGACCAAAGGAGCATTGCCTATTCCCAATTGAGCGCGAATTTTTTGGACATCCTCGAAATTTACCAGCTCAAATTTCTCTGGCTCAAAACCGTTGTAGACTAGGCGGGTTAACTTGGCTTTTCCTCCAGCAGCAACAAAAGCTTGTCCTGTAGCTTGAGAATTAACCAACACTTTAGTCGCAAATTGATTTGCTAAAAGCACGGCCACCAGACGATTGACTTGACTAAAATGCTTGGCAGTTAAAATATCATGTAAATACCACATAACTGGTGGACTACCTCTTAAAGAGGCTAAAGCTGCGGTGATAAATGCTTTTTGAGAATTGGCTAAGATTAGGTCGTAACCTTTTGCTTCCCGCGCAATATAACCAGCAATGCTCCAAAGTTCAGGTATGGTGGCTAAAGAGCTTAACCCTCCAGAAGTACGTAGATTGAGCATAGTTTGAGAAACAGGGGCAATCTCTACCTCTACTCCTGCTTGTTCCAGACGTTGGCGTAAAATACCATCTTGGAATAACAGTACTTTGCTCGTCTCTGCATAGGCAGTTGCCAAGTCTAACAAGCTAAGTTCCGCTCCTCCCATTACAGCTGTATGGTCGACAAAGAGAATTCTGTATTGCTGCATCAAGATATGTTTAAAGAGCTAGTTGAACCAATTTTCTGCGCACATAGCTTTTCATAATTGGCATTAAAAAATATTGGGAATTTTTTTTGGTAATTAGCGATCGCTTTTCTAAAGATATAATACTTTTGTTAAATTTAATTTTAGATTGAGCATATTTTAGATTACTGACTAAATCTTTTTGAGAGATTGGCTGACAAGATATTGCTAACCAAAAAATGATTTCTTTTTCTAATTTTGATAAGCAATCTAGTTCTTGCTGTAACAAACTAACAATTTCTTCTAGAAGACTTAACTCTTGCACAACTTGTTCTAATTCTTCATTATCATCATGAAAAATATCCAAGTTAGAAGCAGCAATTTTTAATAATTGGGGATTGTCATGTATACTATAGGACAAAGTTAGTAGCTTTTCCCGATTTATATTGGTTCTGATATTTTCTGCATCTGTAATTCTTTCAACAGTTGATTTTGCAAATCCTTGCAGATCGAGAATTTTAATTTGGTTTGTACCGTAGTATTCGAGCGATTTAGGTCGGACTCGGCTGGCACAAATTAGAAGGCTTTGATGATTAGTAGCTATAATTGACCGTAAAAAGTGTCCGTAATCTTCAAGATCTTGTTGATAGCAAATACCGACTTGATGAACTTCTAAAATAGATTCTAAATCATCTAAAACGAGTAAAATTCTTTTTTGTTTTAAACACTCAATTAACTCAGCTAGTAAGGAACTTAAGTTTTGGCGTGTAAATTCTAAGCTGCTATATTTGTCTGAATTTTGACTGATTATTTTTAATAAATCTGTGGTTAAAGTTATTGGAGATGGTGAATTTTTTAGTGAAAACCAGATAATATAATCAAATTGGGTTTGAATATCTTTGGCAAATTTAGTAATCAAACTAGTTTTTCCACAACCAACCATTCCCGAGACTACAATACAGTTGCAGTTTAAATTTTGACTCCAAGATTCTAAGAGTTTTATTTGTTTATCTCTACCAATAAAATTATCTATATTGGGAGCTGTCGCCCAATAATAGAACTCTTTGTTTAAAGATTCAGTAGACAATACCTGGGAATCTTGACTGACCAGCAAATTATCTTGTTTATTTACAACTATTGAGCAACTAATTTTTTGTCTCATATAAGGGACAAAATTACTTTTGTTAATTTGCTCCTGAAAAGCATTGGAAAGCATCTGCCACAAATTACAGCCTACTGTCTTAATGTATTCTGGATCGTAGTTGTAATCGCAAGCCATTTTAGAATATGTCTTGCCGTTCCATACTTCTCTAAGTACTATTTCTTGAGTAGCACTCAGATAGGTAGGACTGATCGTACGATCTATTAAAGACAGAACAGAGTTAAAATCTATTGGATTGGTCATTGCCGATAAATAAAGTCCATGTAAATGTAAGGCCTAAAAGCAAATACATCTCTAAGTTTTAATACAAGTATGCTTCAAGGTAATAGCTTAATATAAACAATTCTGTATAATTATATACAATAATATATTTGTTTTCTTACTACTTTAAAAGATTCTGCTTTTCATAGTTTTACATGTCACGATAGTGAGTTTTTGACAACGCCAAACCATAATTCATACAGTATGGTTTTATAAAAAAAGATATTGTATGAACCTATACTTAAATTTAGTGAATTTGATTTATACATTTTTAATCTTTGTATTTTGTTATACAAAAAACAATACAGCATGTCAAAACTCACTAGAATCAAATGCACAAGTGATTATTTTTTATTGTAAGCATTTATAAAATATATCTTATATTTACACCTTAATTTACATGGTTTAGATAATATTTGCTAAAAACTACGTGTATGTTGTGTTATGAGATTTACTCAAATAACTGTACAGTAACTTATTGCGGGTTTTTAACACCTGCTTTTTTAGAGAACAAATACCTTTCAACAGTGTGTATAATTACTGACTGGCATTAGTGCGATGCTCCCTGTCGATAACTTTTATATAACTTTTTAGTCACTTTAAAGAAATTATTTTTTTGGTAAGTTTAGCTTATTGTTATTTTCTCAATATAAATACCGCGACTAGAAAACTTAAAACTTATCAGAACTTCCCCTTATCGAATGGGTAAAAGACGCAAAATAAAGAGTGAGAGAGAGTTTGCCGAGTTTACAGTCTTACATATTGAACAACAGAAGCAAACTAAAA
>JBDKJC010000064.1:0-9641 GCA_039796815.1 Cyanobacteriota bacterium
CACGACCGCCAAATTCAGAACTCTGACCCATGAATTTCAAACTACGCCCCAACCGACCAAACGAAGCCGTACAACGACCCCGTTCACCCGCCGCTAGTAACCTTTCGGACTCACCGACCAACTTGATGCGGTCGGCGTGCAACGGGATTGTTAGCTGGCTGGCTACTTCTGAACCGCTGTAAATCCGCCATCGATCACTAAGTTATGCCCTGTTATAAATGCTGCACCATCCGAGCAGAGATAAACAACTGCCTCAGCAATATCCTCTGGTGCTCCAATGCGCTGTAACGGAATTCCTGCTGCAACTTGATCTAACATCTCAGGTGGTGCGCCTGCCCACAAGTCAGTTTTGACAGCACCCGGACTGACGGTATTAATCCGAATTCGATCGGCAGAATACTCAGCCGCAGCCGCACGAGAGAGCGCAATTACACCTGCTTTAGCGGCTCCATAAGCCCCATAAGTTGCGACACCCAGTAATGCACCCTGAGAAGAGATGTTCACAATCGCGCCTCCGCCTGATTGCTGCATGGCGGGAATCTCATATTTCATCGACAGCCAAACTGACTTAAGATTTGCATTGATTTCAAGCTCCCAGTCTGCCTCTGACAAGTCCGCTACTTTGCCGGACGTTCCAGATCCTGCATTGTTGAACGCATAATCGAGACGACCATAAGTTTCGAGCGTCTTTTTAACCATTGCTTCAACGTCTGATGCTTTGGTCACGTCCGCTTGAATAAATACAGCTTCGCTGCCCGATTCTTGGACAAGCTGAACTGTTTCTTGACCTTTATCTTCACGTCGAGCAACAACTACGACCTTTGCACCAGCTTTGCCAAATGCGATCGCGGATGCACGACCAATTCCGGAACTAGCACCTGTGACAATTGCAACTTTGTTAGTCATCGAACTCATGCTTTGCGCTCCTCAATCTTGACTGAAAGATGTTTTGTCTATCCTAGTTCAATGAAATTCGGAATTGATAAGAAATTCTTGCTTAGTTTTATCAAATTCTTGCTTTGATGCCTGAGTCTTGACCACTTAACCAATCACTTCAAATTACTGTCACCACCCGCAAACGAAGCCAGCTAACTATTTATTATGCGGAAACTTTCTGGATATCTAGCCTATGTCGGATAAAAAACGGAAACTTTCCGTATATTCACCTTAGATAGAATAATATCACGAAAGTTTCGGTATATTCGTCGGTGATATCCTGACTTTTTCTGGATATCATGCCATATGAGTATAATATCAAGAATTTTCTGAATATCATCCCGTGGAAAAACCACCTAAAAAACTCCTTGAGCAGGTTAGCGACATCATTCGCCTCAAACATTATTCTTACAAAACAGAGAAAAGCTACGTTAGTTGGGTAAAACGCTACATCATATTTCACGACAAGCGCCATCCTCAAGAAATGGGTGGAAGAGAAATAGAGGAATTTTTGACTCATTTGGCGGTAGAAGGAAATGTAGCTGCATCGACTCAAAATCAGGCTTTAAATGCAATTTTATTTTTGTATAAGGAAGTTCTCAAGCAAGAATTAGATTTAAAAATTGATGCAGTAAGAGCCAAGAGAAGTAAATATCTGCCCACAGTTTTAACTAGAGAAGAAGTTCTGGCTATCATCAATAATTTATCAGGTGTTCATCAGCTTGTCGTCAAATTGCTTTACGGAACTGGATTGCGACAAACAGAATGTTTACAGTTGCGAGTCAAAGATCTTGATTTTGCTCACCAACAGTTGACCATCAGGGATACGAAGGGTATGGAAAGCCGAGTAACAATGTTGCCAACAAGTCTGATAGAAGAATTACAGTTTCATTTACAGATTGTTAAGCGTCTACATCAACAATTTTGGTCACAATTCGAGCTTTGGGATAACACCATTGGGGACGGAATTAGTGAAGAAAAAGCCTAGATATAGGCGAGGAGATATTTTCTGGACTGATTTAGATCCAGCTAGAGGGAATGAAGCCAGGAAAACTCGCCCATGCTTAATTTTGCAAAATGATGTCGGTAACGAATTTAGCTCTGTTACGGTAGTCGCACCATTTTTAGAGCCAAAAGATTATCCTTTTGTGGTAAATATTATCCCTTCAGCACAAAATGGTCTCGATCGAGAAAGAAGGATTAATTTCAGCCAGTAACTTTTTGGACTCACCGACTCGTTTGATGCGGTCGGCGTGCAACGGAATTGTTGAGCTGATGTGCATGAATAAGGATTAGTTTATTGCGAAATAGTTGTTGACACGACTATCCTTAAGCGCTATAATAAAGCCATGAGCAAAACAAAAATGTCTCGAAACTCCACTCTCCAAGAAGAACTGGGCGAATCCCAGCCCTTTCAAGTGCCAGAACAAGAAACCTATCTCAACCTTGTGCGAACTCATGCTTTGCTGAGTGATGAGGTAGGAGAACTGTTCAAACAGCATCATCTCTCGCAACCTCTCTATAACGTTCTAAAAGTAGTTGCTAGAGTAGGAGACGTTGGAATTCCAAGCCAGTCTATTGCTCAATATATGGTGGCACGAGATCCTGACATTACTCGTCTAGTCGATCGACTGCAAAAGGATCGATTAATTGAACGTGAGCGGGACGAACAGGATCGTCGCGTTGTCCGAATCAAAGTAACTCAATTGGGACAAGATGTGATTAAAAAGCTCGATCCACTGATTTGGAAGTTACATCAGCGACAACTGGGACACCTGAGTCAGGAAAGGCTTGAATTGCTCAATCAACTTTTGGTCGAAGCACGATTCAAACCATAAGAGCTATCTAATGAATAGACTTTTTTGCTCACATTTATTTGTTTTAAGGACTATCCGTAGAAGAAGGAATTTTACTATGAAAAAACTACTACAATCTCTCTTAGTTTTAGTTGTAGTTGGTGTACTTAGCTTTGTATTGATTCAACCTGTTCATGCTGCACCAAGCGATGTTGATTTACTAAGGCAAAGTGTTGCTGCGTGGGAAAAGGGATGGAGTTCGGGAGATCGTCTCTTTGCGATAAATCGTGTAGAGAATTTGTACGATCACAGCGACCGCTTTTTGGAATTCGACACGATTTCTCCAGCAGGCACAATTACTAAGAGCTACCAAAGCTTCAAAGATTTATGGGAACCGACGATGCAAGCATCAACCCACGCTAAAACTGTGATCGATGATAATGTTGAGGTTATTACTAACGGCAAGATGGGACTCACAACGTTTACATTTCAAACGGAGTTCACTGATCGCCAAACAGGTGAAAAATATGCTGAACATGCTCATGCATCAATGGTCTGGGAAAAACAAAATGGTCATTGGGTCATCGTTCATGAACATGTTTCCAGTCCAGTCCGAATGTCTTAATTTAGCTTGATTTCAACCTTTTTAACTGCCTTATCCTGCTTGTGAAGTTACTTGGGCAAGGATAGGGCATTTTTTTCATCTCATCCATCCCTACTAGCACGTCCACTTTAACTTGTTGGGTTGAAATAAATTTATACGACTACGATCAAGCAACACCTACCAAGGAATCACGCCATCTTCGTTAAAGAAGTCGCCAGTCGAACTATCCTCTGGTAAGGTTGCCAAGTTGAGAATAATCCGTACCCCTTCTGCTACCGTGCGGGGCGCAGCATCCGTTCCCATATCGGTTTGCACCCAGCCAGGGCAGATAGAATTGACTTTGATGTTGGTGTCAGTCAGTTGCTTGGCAAGTTGGACGGTGAGCGCATTCAACGCAGCTTTAGAGGAATTGTAGCCCGTTGTTGTAATTGCATAGTAGGGGGAATCTGGATTTGATTGTTCGGTGAGTGAGCCAACCGAAGAGGAGACATTAACGATTCTGCCTGCATCAGATTTGCGAAGAAGCGGCAAGGCAATAGCTCCGACGTATATTGTTGCTGCTGCTATCGAGCAAGGAAAACTACAGGCAATTTTAACCAACTATGCTTCCAAAGAAGGGACTGTAATTGCGATCATTTATCCACAAAAAAAATACTTACCAGCGAAAGTTCGCGTCTTTATCGACTTTATGATGAATCTAAAGGCAGATTGGAAGCATCATGGCATTGTGGATTGAAGTTGGAGGAACTATATTTTCTAAAGTGCGATCGCTTTAACAATCAAGATAGTTACAATAATTCAACTTGAGTACTAATGCACTAAACTAGTTACCATTAAGTATTGTTTTTCCCAGGTAATTAAATGCTATCTTCCCAGCAGCAGAACCAGGCTAAATCCTCTAACCTTTCCACCGCCGAAAAATCTCAGTGGCTAGAAGCAGAGTTAAAACGGTTAAAAAATAGTTTACGTACGGGACAACAGGGCTTAGCAAACTGGCGGGGAGGAGAAATGGCGGTTTCTGCCGTACCAGGGGCGGGAAAGTCTCATAGTTTGTCTGTGGCTGCGGCGATCGCTATTGCCCAAAATCAACTACATAGTCGCAAGCAGTTGGTAGTGGTTACCTATACTCGTTCGGCTGCTGCCAATATTAAAAGTAAGATCCGCGATCGCCTGAAAGATTTGATGTTACCGCCTGGGGGTTTTGTCGTGCATACTCTCCATGGTTTAGCCCTTAATATTGCTAATTCCCGTAAAGAATTATCAGGACTAGATTTAGATCGGGTGACGATTGTGGTGCCAAATACGGGACATCGCATCATTCGCGGGGCAGTTGAAAAATGGATTGCTGGACATCCTCAGCAGTATCAGAGACTTTTAGAAGGAGTACAGTTTGATGGTGAAGAGACGGAAAGATTGCGCCGTCAGTCAGTGTTGCGGACAGAGGTATTACCAGGGTTAACTAATACGGTAGTACGGGAAGCCAAAAGTTCGGGACTATTGCCTCAAGAGTTACAGGAGTTAAGTCAAAGTGCGACTGATGAGTATGGCATTCTTCAGATTGCCGCAGGACTATATACAGAATATCAACAGTCCATGCGATCGCAAGATTTAATCGACTATGACGATATGATTCTCGCTGCCCTTAAAGTCTTAGAATATCCGCCTATGCGTTTGCTCTGGCAAAACCAAGTTTATGGTGTATTTGAAGATGAAGCCCAGGATTCTAGTCCACTTCAAGAACAGCTAATTTCTATTCTGGCGGGTAACGGAGAAAAACCTGATGTTCCGCCCAATTTAGTACGAGTAGGCGACCCCAATCAGGCGATCAACTCTACCTTTACCCCAGCCGATCCGCTTTACTTCAACTGGTTTTGTGAAACCTGCAAAGAGAAGAATAGTTTAACAACTATGAATCAAGCGGGGCGTAGCAGCAAGATTATTATTGATAGCGCTAATTTTGTAGTTCATTGGGTTAATCAGCAGTGGTCTAAATTTCCCGAACCCCAAGCATCGCTACCTTTTCGCTTACAGAATATAATTGCGGTAGAACCAGGCGATCCTCAACCCGATGCCAATCCTCGCCCCACAGGTAGCGGTTTAGTCATCTGTAGTCCAGATGATGTCTATCAGACGGTAACTTTAATTGCACAACAGGCGATCTCTTTACTCACTGCTCACCCCCAAAGGAATGCAGCAATTTTAGTCAGAGAGAATCGTCAGGCGCGATTCTTAGCCGAAGAATTAGCCTATTTATCTAGAGAAAATGGGATTAATATTTATGAAGTTGGAGAAAGTGAAAGATATTCCCAAATACCTATAGAAATTCTAAAATTACTGCAATTTATTGCTCGTCCTCATTCTCCAGATAATCTTAAAGCAGCTTTAGAAGTGCTTCAGCAACGCAGTCTGATACCCACCCAAGATCTTAATGCTCTGGCTACATCTCCCGAACAGTTTTTATACCCAACTCTCTTACAGCCAGACCAAAAACCCCAAGTAGAACAAGCTCGTCGCTACTGTGTTAATTTGTTGCGCGCCAGAATAGAGTTGCCCCATTATCAACTGATTCCTTTTCTGGGCATGACTCTGAAATATACTGGTTCAGAATTAGCCACACTACAAAAATTAGCCGAAAAAGTGAACCAGCAAACTAGAACAGAAAGCTCACTCAAAACGGCAATTCAGACTTTAACCGAGATTGTCAGTGCCGAAAACTTTGAAGGTGTAGAAGAAGACGATGGCGATCGCTATACCCGTGCTAACCAGGTGACAATTATTACGATGCACAAGGCAAAGGGATTAGATTGGGACTATGTATTTATTCCTTTTTTGCATCAAGATATACTTCCAGGTGAACCTTGGATACCTAATGCAGGTAAGTTTCTCGGTAGTTTTACGCTCTCAGAAGTTGCTCGCGCTCAGATCAGAAGCTTAGTACATCATCAGTACATATCCCCCGAACAACCCCATACTATTCCTTTACCCATGGCAGCTTGGCAAGAAGCAGTTAAGCTCAAACAAGCCGAAGAATACCGTTTGCTATATGTAGCTATGACTAGAGCCAAACGTCTACTGTGGATGTCTGCTGAGGATTTAGGGCCATTTCGCTGGAGCGTATTTCGCGCCGATCGATCCGCTAATCTGCAACAGAAAAAACCCTGCCCTGTCTTGCCAGCCCTAATTAAACACTTACACAGTCTTAAATAGGTAGTAGGTAGTAGGTAGTCATTACTTATTACTCATTACTGATACCAAGTTGCAATCAAATGTGTAACACCTTACCTTAAAATCCTTTGTCTCGAACTAAGCGGGATACATCTCTTGGCGTCTTGGCGTCTTTGCGCGAGACTTAATCTTATTCCATTTTTTCCATCGGCGCAATTTTAGGAATAATTTTCGTCACATTCATACTCAGAAATTTGACGGCTAAGGTGGCTTTCTTGCCACTGCCTAAAACATGGGTGATTTCCCCTGCACCAAATTCATGATGTAAAACGCGATCGCCTACACTCCAATCGATATCAATTGCCTGGGAAGTTTTTTCTGCACGGATGCGAGAACGATAGCTGCTGGCTACATTAATATTGCTATCAATTAGTTCCCCTGGAAGCTCTTGTAAAAACTGAGAAGATACCGCAGGTTCTCGATTGCCCCATAGACGACGTTCTCTGGTGTAGGTTAGAAATAGCTGTTCTTGAGCGCGGGTGATGCCAACGTAACATAAACGACGTTCTTCTTCGATTTCTAGCGGATCGTTCAAAGTTCTGTTGTGGGGTAATAAACCCTGTTCCATACCGACAAGGTAGACTACGGGAAACTCTAACCCTTTGGCAGCGTGGAGCGTCATCATCGAGACTTTTTGCTGTTTTTCGTCTAAATCGTCTAAATCTGAGGAAAGAGAGGCACTGGCAAGAAATGCTTCTAAACTATTTTCCTCGTTATCTTCCTGAAATTGCTGCACCGCATTATGTAACTCGTAAATATTAGCAATTCGGTTATCGGCTTCATCTGTTCCCTGCTGCTGCAATTCTTTGACGTAACCCGACTGTTCAATGATATGGCTCAAGATCTCTGTCGCCGTCAAATTATCTAGCTGATCTTTAGTCTCTTGAATCATCTGTGCAAACTGATTTAACGCTTTAGCAGCGCGTCCCCCCATCGTGTTTACGGAGGTTTCATCATTAACTATTTCCCAAAGAGGAATTCCCATCTGTTGAGAGGCATCCATTAGCCTGTCCATGGTGGTTTTACCAATCCCACGACGGGGAGTATTAATAATTCTTAACAGACTTACAGTATCTTCAGGATTAACAATAATGCGTAAATAAGCGATCGCATCTTTGACTTCTTTGCGATCGTAGAATTTTAATCCACCGACAATATTGTAGGGAATATTATTGTGTAGCAGTAAATCTTCAAAAGGACGAGACTGAGCATTAGTGCGATATAAAATAGCAAAGTCACCCCAGTCTATTTCAGGGTTGTTTTCCTTAATCTGCTGCATCTGCTGCACCACAAAGCGCGCCTCTTCTTGTTCCTCATCAGCTTTATAGAGAAATATTTGCTCTCCTACTCCTCTGGTTGGTTTGAGAACCTTATCAATACGCTGACTGTTGTGAGCAATTAAATGGTTAGCTGCTTGTAGAATATTTTCGCGAGAACGATAGTTTTCTTCTAGCTTAATCATGGTGCGGGTATCTTCATCGGGCAATCCATCACCAAAATCCTGCTGGAAATCTAACAGGATCGTAAAGTCAGCCAGACGAAAAGAATAGATAGATTGATCCGCATCGCCGACGACAAAAAGCGATCGCAACTTCCAATTCCACTCTTTTTTATTGGTCTCACCATTAGTTGCCAGCAGGCGAATTAAATCATATTGAATGCGGTTAGTATCCTGATACTCATCAACTAAAATATGCTGAAACTGAGTATGCCAATAGCCTAGGATAGATTCGTTCTGCTGAAATAGTTTCACAGGTACCCAGATCAGATCATCAAAATCTAAGGCATTATTGGCAGCTAATCTAGATTGATACTGATCATAAATTTCTGAAATTACGCGACCACGATAACCAGGATCTTGTTTGGCTAAATCATCGGGAGTCAAACCCTGATTTTTAGCGTTACTCACGGCGTAGCGAATCTTGCGTGGATCGAATTTTTTACTATCTAAATTTAATTCCTTAGTAACAATATTCTTGAATAAACTCTGAACATCGGACTCATCAAATATAGAAAAATTCCGCTTCCAAGTACGCCCTCGTTCATCCTGATATTTATTAATATCAAAGCGCAATAACTTGGCAAACAGACTATGAAAAGTACCAATCCACAGCTTTTTAGTTGTCCTTTTATATACCCTAGACTTTAATGTCTTCTGTTCATACTCCGTCAAGAACTCCAGTCGTTGTCCATGCTGTTCTAACGCTAACTCCGTGGCAAAAATATATTCAATCCTTTCCCGCATCTCCCGCGCAGCTTTATTGGTAAAGGTAACCGCCAGAATATGCTCTGGATCTGCCTGACGATTACGAATCAAGTTAGCAATACGATAAGTCAATGCTCTGGTTTTGCCCGAACCTGCCCCTGCAACTACCAACATCGGACCACAGTAATGCTCTACAGCAAGGCGTTGGGAAGGATTAAGATGGCTGAGAAAGTCAGTAGTCATACTTAGTCAGGATAGGGTTAAAACAGTTAGTTTATATTTATTGTTGGCGTTGCTGGATCGAGGTATACCATATCCGAAGGTGTATGCTAAAGCCCTAAAGGATTCCCTTCGGTCTCATTAACTTCGTGTCGTCCTTTAGGACAAGGGTACAATGTGATTTTATGATTTCCACAACCAAGAAAATTAACTAAAAAGCTTATAGATTATAGCTTATAGCTACGAACAGATTAGTTTTCAGTTTCATATTTCAACTCAGCAACGTCTTATTGTTTATGTTATCAACTATAGAGTATGTAGGGGGTGGAGGATGTAGAGGAGGCGAAAAAGGTAGTAGGTAGTGGGTAGTCCTAAAGGATACCGCTTCGCATATAGGTAGTAGGTAATGTTTAATTTGGTCATCAATACCAAACTACCTTAAGGCAATTAATTGGAATGACTATACTTTCTTTATTCAGGTTGCTCCTGTAACTGCCGAAAGATCGACTAACCAGCGTACTGTTTGGGGAAAAGCGATCACGATCATTAAAACAATGAATTGTAAAACCATAAAAGGAATTGCACCTTTATGAATTTCGATGGTATTTATTTCTTTAGGCGCAACACTTTGGAGATAAAACAAAGAAAATCCTAC
>JBDKJC010000065.1:0-9542 GCA_039796815.1 Cyanobacteriota bacterium
TTGTCTTCACTAACTTGAGGATCGTCAAGCAGAAATGAATTCACCTTCGCCCTGACATAAGCTTGTCTACTTAGATATAAAGGTAAGACTAGTAATCCTGTCCAGTCACCTGTATATTCTAAATAGCTATTAAGAAAAATATTAGCTAAATCTAGTTTCTTTCTGGCTTTTAAATCCATAACAATGAATGCTACATCGTACATCGTATCGACAAAGCGAAAAGATTCGTTAAATTCAAGGCGATCGAACAATTGAATTTGCTTGCGCCAGAGACAGATATTATTAAGATGTAAATCTCCATGGCATTCTTTAATTTTGCCTTGCTTAACTCTTTCCTTCAGTAAGTTTTCTCGCTCGGTAAAGAATAAATCGGTATAAACTTTAGTGCCTTCTAACTGCTCTCTAGTCTGAACTTCTCCGACATATTTTTGCGATTGTTGATAGTTTTCCGCAAAAGCCACTCGAATTTTAGCAGCAGTTCCAAATTTACTAATATAATCATTAGTATCGGCATTTTGATGAAATTTAGCGACAATTTTTCCTAACTCACTTAAGCGATCGCTACTAAGTCGATCTGTTTCCAGAAGATTACTAAATAAATTTTCTTGAGGAAAGGCGTGCATTTTCAGAACATATTCGACAATATTAGCTGAATCAGCCAAAACAAATCTAGAATCATGCTGGCTAATCGGTAAAACTTCCAAGTAAAGTTCTGGAGCAATTTTTTTATTTAGCCTCAATTCTTCATCTAGGAAAAACTTTCTTTTACTTAAACTAGAGTAGTCAAGAAAACCATAATTTACATTTTTCTTGATTTTATAAGCATAGTTTCCAGTTAAAAAAATATAAGAAGCATGAGTCTGAACTAATTTAAGATTTTTAACTACAGCATGAGGATAAAAATCTGGCTGCTGCATTTGAATAATTAACCTAGAAGTATTATTATTAGCCATATATCGATGTTCAAATCATTATTAAAGGTCAACAAACTTGAGGATCATATCCACTAAATATGATTATGTTGTGATTACATTGATTATTTCCAAACCTCACATTATCAATATCCTTCTGACTTTCTAGTTGTGAGCGCGATCGCCTATTGATATATAGATATATAATTTGAATCCTAAAATTGCTTGTTCTTCACAAGTTCCTCAAATTGTTTAGCTATATTCTGCTGGTAAATATGGTCAGCTAACTTATAACTCAATAACTCAAACGGTAATTCCAAAGTCCAAAGTGTTAGAGCAATTAATTTTTTGTGAGCAATGTGGTAGGGGGGTATTGTTTGTTGTAGTGACAGTATCAAGTTGCGTTTTGAATTAGAAGTTTCTCAAGATGTAATTTCTTTTGCCTAAAAATACAGAATCTAGGATTTGGTGTCTTGCCGATAATTCTTGGGCGATCGAGATTACTCAAATATATAGATATATAGACAAATATAGACTAGTTAGATTTTGCTTTTGAGAGAGGCCACCTAGCGATGTAGATTCGCTAGCTTGTAATCCCCATTTGGTTAGACATAGCTCAATTAAACACCATGAAAATAAATCAAGAATATATCTACTCTTTCTCTAACGCCAGTTTTACACTTAGAGTTATCAAGCATTTACGCAACCAATATCAACCATACTTAGATTCTGTGGCAGTTATCAACCAAATTGACCGTTGGATAGTTAAAGTATGTTTGAGAGATTTTATACCTGCTGGATTAACTAAGAATCTTCAGGCTTTTTTAAACGAGATGGGACTTTCTGCTCAACCATCATCGAAAGTAATTCAAGCCTTAGCTAGATTAGAGGCTGGAGAATCTCCTACTGTGGTCATGAACCGCTATCAAGTGGTTGTAGTCGTTCATGGCAAACCAGAAACTGAAGAAATCGAAATCTTTCGCGATCAGATTGTCAACAGATTAGGGTACTGTCCGCAAAATATGGCGTAAATTTGCAGTGCTGCTAGGATCGGATCTTGAACAAATAATTTATTTTCGTTGTCGAGCAGCTAATTACAAATATTAATGAAATTTTGCCTTAGAGCGATCTCTTTTAAACCGCGTCCACATTCAAAACTGGAGTTTTAAACTAGAAATGTAAGCAGACTAATTAAACATTTCCCCAAACCTGTTTAAAAACTAGATGCGGTTCAAGTTTATCTTTTGAATGGTCAAACAATAACAAGGGGCTTGACTCTATAGTCGACAATAAAGCTTAAGCTAATTTTAGAACTAAATAAATTAAGTAATATTAAGGTTATGACCATAGAATTAAAAGTTCCAAACATGGCTTGTAGTGCTTGCGCTGAAACCATCACCAAAGTAGTTCAATCAATCGATCCGAATGCCGAAGTACAAGCCGATCCTCAAACCAAACAGGTAATGGTAGAAAGTAGTGTTTCTGAATCATCCGTTAGAGAAGCGATCGCAGCTGCTGGCTATCCCCCTGCTTAAGATCAAATATTTAAATGTTTGCTACAGAAGAACAGTTTTTTAGATAATGGGTAATGGGTAAAAATGGACATCTCACGGGGACAAAAATCTCGATCTCCGAAGGCAATTGCTCGGAAGAATTTTTATGCACAAGGATACATTAGAACAATGGCAACACTCTCATGATTTCTCCGTAAATCGCGATCTCGCTGAACAAAGTACCACAATCGTAATGTGGCTAACAGCCATAACCATGGTGGTAGAAATTATTGCGGGTAGTTTTTTTGGTTCGATGGCTTTGCTAGCGGATGGTTGGCACATGGCAACTCATGTTGCAGCATTTGGTATTGCCGTGTTTGCCTATCGATATGCTCGCCGTCATGCTAACAACTCTCAATATACTTTTGGTACGGGAAAAGTTACTATTCTCGGTGGTTATACCAGTGCTGTTGCTTTAGCAGTGACGGCTTTAACTATTGCCATTGAATCTGGAACTCGTCTTTTTCAACCTCAAGCTATTCAATTTAATGAAGCGATCGCTGTAGCTATCTTAGGTTTAGTTATCAATCTAGCAAGTGCTTGGTTGTTACAAGATCATCACGATCATAATCACCATGACCATGATCACCATCACGATCGCAATCTTCAGGCTGCTTATATTCATGTTCTTACCGATGCTCTGACTTCAATTTTGGCAATTATTGCTTTATTTGCTGGCAAGTATTTGGGTTGGATTTGGCTAGATGCAGTTATGGGATTAGTTGGTGCAGGCGTTATATCTAAATGGGCTTACGATCTAGTTCGAGATACAGGTGTAATTTTGCTTGACGGGGCGATTGATAAGCAAATTAAGTTAGATATTATGACTACTATTGAAGCTGATGCGGATAATCGTATTACCGATCTGCACGTTTGGTATGTCAGTGAGAATCGTTTGGCTGCAACTATTTCATTAATTACCCATTTTCCGCGATCGCCCGAACATTATAAAAATTTGCTCAGTGGCATATCTTCTCTCACCCATGTATTAGTAGAAGTTAACCAATGTCAAGGCGAACCTTGTATTAAGTAGTAAAAAAAGTTGTTCAAGCGATCGCTATTTGACTTTTTCTTATTTTCAAGAAGAGATAAAATCTACTTACGAAACATTTGGCGATCGCCTTAGTTGGAGAATTGTTGGTTTTTGGAAAAGATATCAAGATTTTAATTTTAAAGCGATATTGATCCATTACTTTCGTCTCGGACTAAACCAACAAAACGACCAACCTCGTAGCCCTGGGTTACTTCAAGGAAGTCTCGGCGACGCATTTTTTGAACCTTTACCCGAAGAAGAACTCCAACAATGGGAAAAAGATATTTAGAAGTTATTCCAGAATAATTTTGAAAAGTTTTTACTTGCAATCATCTTCTTATTTTAGTTTGATTTGGGAGGGAAGGCGATCGCTTTATTAAAATTGTAAATTGCTACATGACGCAATTTAGTAGAAGTAGAGGATCTAGTTATGGACGAAGAAAAACGGAAAAGATTAGAAACTTCTGGTTGGGCTATGGGAGATGCCAGTGATTTCTTGGGTTTAACTTCTGCTGAAGCTGAGTTAGTGGAACTTAAAGTAAAACTGGCTTTAAAGGAAAATCCGAATTAGCTCTAGATGACTATCTGATTACCAAGGCAATTGAGTACCGTCCCAAGAAAAAAATTCACCACTATCTTTTAATGATAGACCTGAAATAACTTCAGATAAGAGTTTTACCGTATGTTCAACAGGAAACAGTTTACCCGTCGGCACGTTTTTCTGGAAAGGTTGAGAAAGCTGAGTATCAGTAGTACCTGGATGCAGTGCTACCACAATAGTTTTGGGACAGCGACGACTATATTCGATCGCCGTAGTTTTCAAAAACATATTCAAAGCTGCTTTAGAAGCGCGATAGCCATACCAACCTCCTAAACGATTATCGCTAATACTACCCACTTTGGCAGAAATACAAGCAAAGACGCTGGGTTCAGTCTTGTTAAATAGAGGCATTAGGTGTTTGGCGAGTAATACTGCACCAATACTATTAACCTGAAAAGAATAGATTAAATTCTCCGCACTAATTTGTCTCAGGCTTTTTTCAGGAGTCAAATTTTGGTCGTGAAGTACTCCTACACAATAGATTACTAAGTGTAATTGTTTAACTGATGTCTGGATTTGCTTAACCGCTGCTGCTATTTGCTCTTCTTTGGTAATATCAACCTGAAGACATTTTAGGCGATTACCCTTCGGGTAGGCTTCGCGATCGCCAGATTGACTGGCTAAATTTAGTAACTGCTTTGCCGTATCTGGATTACGGTAAGTAGCAAAAATCTGCTGTATATTATCTTGTTGTAAAAGCGATCGCACAAATCCTAAGCCAATTCCCTGACTTGCGCCAACTACTAAAACATTGGCTTGCTTGATTTCTGATAGCACTGAAGTATTTATTTTGAATTTTGTTAGATCGTTTCTTTGCTCTAAGCTATAAGCTCTAAGCTTTTATTAATTAATCATAAACAATAGAAATCAATAATTTGTTGTAAATTTTTGTAAAAGATGACCAAAAAATGCGTAAATCTTCCAAAATCTACCCTAAGACTAATAAATTAATGCAAAGATACTAATAAGCATTATTTGAATCAAGTAAGTTGTTAGTTGTTATAAAATATGATTCCGTTGCAGTTAACTTTAAAAAACTTTCTAAGTTATCGAGATGCAACTTTAAACTTTAAAGGATTGCATACTGCCTGTATCTGTGGGGCGAATGGTGCAGGTAAGTCATCTCTATTAGAAGCCATTACTTGGGTAGTGTGGGGAAAAAGCCGTGCAGCAACGGAAGATGATGTGATTAATGGTGGTGGTAACAACGTTCGAGTTGATTTTGACTTTAGCTGCAATAATCAGGTTTATCGGGTGATTAGATCTCGCACCAGAGGTAAAAGTAGTTCTTTGGAATTTCAGGTAGAAACCAAAGCGGGAAATTTTAGATCGATTACAGCAAAAGGATTACGGGCAACTCAGGACGAGATTATTGCTTGTTTGCGGTTGGATTATGATACTTTTACTAATTCGGCCTATTTGCGTCAGGGAAGGGCAGATGAGTTTATGTTACGTCGCCCTAGCGAAAGGAAGCAAATTTTGGCAGATCTATTGAAATTAGATCGCTATGAAGAGTTGTCGGGGAAGGCTAAAGATACGGCGAAGGAATATAAGGGCAAGCTGGAACAACTAAAACAGAATTTAGAACCATTGGAAGTTGAACTGGCTAAAAGAAAAGAGATTGCAGCAGAATTAGAACAGGTTCGGCAAGAGTTAGACAAATTACAGACTGCCCAAGAAAGCGATCGCCTTCTGTTACAGCAACTACAAGGGGTGGAATATCAGCGAAAAAGTTGGGAACAGCAGTTGAGTATCCAGCAGAATCAGCAGCAAAATTTAGCTCAAGATTGCGATCGCGCGACGAAAGATATTCGGGGAATTAAAGCACAACTAATATCTTTAGATGGTTTAATTGCCCAAGCGGACGAAATTACCCAAGGATACGATCGACTATTAGCTTGGCAAGTGCAAGAAAAAGACTTATCCGCCAAGTTTAACGCTCATCAAGAAGCCCAACAACAAAGACAGCAATTAGAAAAACAACTATCTCAGCAGAAAAATCAGCTCAATTTGGAGATTAATCAAACTCAAACGCGCCTTGAAAGTATCGAGCAGCAGGAACAGGAGATTACTAAGGTTTTAGCCAAATCCGCAGACGTAGAATCTGCTCTGGAAAAGCTAGCTAAAGCCCGTCAGCAGCTTACGGAGTTAGATCGGCTACAGCAGTATATTTCGCCTTTAATTAAACAAAAAAACAATTTAGAACGTGAGATCGCTCGAGAAGAAGCCAAACTGGTAGCAAAACTAGAACAGCTATCTAGCGCTGTACAAAAGTTAGTTTTAGATATTGAAAGAGTCCCCCAACAGCGTAATCAATTATTAACTGTAGATGCCCAAATTAGCGAACTGGAAAAAAAGCGGATTTATCGCGATCGCGTTAAGGAAAAAGGAACGGAAAGAAGAGCTTTTCAGTCTAAACTACAGGAAAACCAGCGCATCTATGAACGACAAATTCACGAAATTCAGCAAAAACTCCACATGCTGGATAGTCCAGAAGCTACTTGTCCTCTATGCGATCGCGAATTAGATGAACACCATCGTCATCAGGTGGTAGAGAAGACGCAAAAGCAACAGCAAGATATCCATGAACAGATTTGGGTAATTCGCGAACAATTATCTACCTGCGATCGCGAAATACAGTTACTGCTGCAAGAACACAAAGAAATATCTCAAGAAATCTCTAGCTACGATACGCTACAGCAAAAATATGGACAGTTAGAAGCCCAATTAGAAGCCACTGAAGCTATCTACGATCAGCTGCGGGTGATGCAAGAAGAAAGAGATAATTTAGAGCGATCGCTGCAAGATGGTCACTATGCTGAAGAGTTGCACACGGAAATTAAGCGATTGACAGAAGAACTTGCAACCCTCAATTATGACGAGCAAACACATGCTCTAGTTAGGGGGGAAGTGAATAGCTTGCACTGGGCAGAAATTAAGCAAGCAAAGATTGAAGATGCTAAAAAACGTCAGGCAAAATTAGACGAGCAAAAACCCCAACTACTGATAGCAATTAACGATCTACAGACTAAGTTAGAAAAGCTGCATATCAACTCGCCAATCCAACAGCAAATAAATGAGAGCGATCGCCAAATCAGTGATTTAGGCTACGATCGCACAATTCATCAAAACCTCTTAGATTCTCTCAGACAGTCGCAATCTTGGCAGCTTAAATATCAGGAATTAGAAAAAGCCCAGCAAGAATATCCTCAGATTCAAGCCAAATTGAGGGAATTAGAGCAACTATTACAGGCGAGACTAGCAAGTAAACAAGCTAGCTACCAACAACTACAAGAACATTTAGCGCAGCAATCAACCATTGTCGATCATCGTCAGGAAATTAACACTCTAGAACAGCAGATTCAGCAGCGTCGTCAGCAGCTAGACGAGCTTATTTCCCGCAGTGGCAGACTGCAACAGTCTTTAACTCAGATCGATCAGCTTAAAGTTCAATATCAAGATACAGGCAAACAACTCCAAGACTATGAAAAACAATATCGCATCTATCAAGCATTAACTCAAGCCTTCGGTAAAAATGGGATTCAGGCACTAACTATTGAAAATATTTTGCCCCAATTGGAAGCTGAAACTAATCAGATCCTGGCTAGATTAACGGGCAATCAATTTCATGTGCAGTTTCTCACCCAAAAAGCCTCCAAAGGAACATCTCAGAAAAAAACCAAGTTAATTGATACTCTAGATATTGTTATCGCTGATGCTAGTGGCACTCGCCCTTATGAAACCTACTCTGGTGGGGAGGCATTTCGGATTAACTTTTCCGTACGGTTAGCCTTAGCTAAACTACTGGCGCAAAGATCGGGAACATCTTTGCAAATGCTGATTGTCGATGAAGGATTTGGTACTCAGGATGCTGAAGGGTGTAGTCGATTAGTGGGAGCAATAAATGCGATCGCTTCAGATTTTGCCTGTATCCTCACCGTGACTCATATGCCTCAGTTTAAAGAAGCGTTTCAAACCAGAATTGAAGTTTATAAAGATGAGAGAGGTTCTAGTTTACAGGTATCTAATTAACTCCTAAGAAAAAATAAAATTGCCGTTAGGCGTCGATCACTTCGGAGATGCAGGTAGGTCAGGAGGCAGTGGTCGCCTAGCTGTCACACAAGGATATGACGCAGTTAAACTGGACTTGTCTTATAATAGTAGTTATATGAATCTATTCAATCGTTCTAAAGTGAAAATTCAAAAGACTTTTGATATTAGTACTTTCAATTCTTAGACGATATTTAGTCGGTGTAGGAAGTAAGCGATCGCAGAAGCCAAACAATTATCATCATTAGAAAAAGTTAAGGCATAGTTTCAATGACAAATTTAGATGTTTCTTCTCTTACTAATATCTCTATTCCGTCAGAAAAAATAACTCAGTTTTGCCAGCGTCATCACATTCAAAAATTATCTTTTTTTGGTTCTGTTTTACGTGCGGATTTTTCCTCTGACAGCGATATCGATCTTCTAGTTGAATTCGATCCAGAGCATATACCAGGCTTAATTAGTTTATCAGCGATGGAACAAGAATTATCTAATATTCTTCAGCGTCAAGTCGATCTAAGAACACCTGAAGATTTGAGTCATTATTTTCGTCAAGAAGTTTTAGATTCTGCGGTTATTCAATATGTCGATTCAAGATGATACAACAAGACTTAAGCATATGTTAGATGCTGCACAAAAGGCGATAGCTTTTGTCAATAATCGCACTTTTCAAGATTTAGAAAATGATGAAATATTAGCTCTAGCTTTAGTAAAGTTAATAGAAATTGTTGGCGAAGCAGCATCTAGAATAAGTAAAGAGTATCAGGCAGAACATACACAGATTCCTTGGTCGGCAATGACGGGAATGCGAAATCGTTTAGTTCATGCTTATTTTGATATTAATTTGAGAATTCTTTGGCAAACAACTCAAGAAGATTTACCTTCTTTAATTCTTGAATTAAACAAATTACCAGAAATCAAATCATGACCAATACATTATATATTGACTGTGTATAGAATCACAAATTAATAATTTGAATTTTATTAACCTCTTGATCTTCTAACTTTTGTTTTTCGGCTATCGCTTTATCGATTTCTTCAAAAACGCTCTCAACCCACCAGTAAGAACGATTAGATTTTTTTGATTCTAGAATATATTTACTTTTGATATTAGTACTTTCAATTCTTAGACGATATTTAGTCGGTGTAGGAAGTAAGCGCTCGCAAATTCTATTCGAGAGTAAACTCATCAACGACCAAGATAAACCAGCAACCAGACAGATGGTAGCCAAAATCTCCCCCACAGAAAAAACTTCATCTCTGGCGATCGTGTCCACAAAGATACTTATTTGCGGTAGAGTTATGCAAAAAACCCAAAAAGCAATATTGGTAAGAGTTTGATATCTTTCTTTAGTCATGATAGATAACGCATCTGGAATAAAATTGTCGATATTTAT
>JBDKJC010000066.1:0-9444 GCA_039796815.1 Cyanobacteriota bacterium
TGGATCATTTCGGGAATGCCTGTCATGACCTCATCTCTACCCAAGATAGTTTTGCCATAGCTCATCAATTCGGCAACGGTTCTACCTTCTCTAGCGCCTTCTAAAATGGCTGCTGAAATATAGGCGATCGCATGTGTACTGGCGAGTCTGTATAATAAGCTGAATTTGCTCTACTGTGCAACTGCATGACAAAAGTATATTTAGACACTAGTGTCTACAATCGCCCGTTCGACGATCAAACCCAGCCCAAAATTTTTCTTGAATCGCAAGCCGTTGTGATAATTTTACAAATGGTAGAGACGGGAATGGTCGATTTAGTCAGTTCTTCAGTACTGGAATACGAAAACAGTCGTAATCCTTATCCCCTCAAGCAAGAAGCCATGAATCGATATCTTCAGATGGCAAAAGCAATACAAATGGTGGATGAAGCCATCCGACAGAGATCTGAAGAATTGGGGCATAATGGACTCAAGGCAGTTGACGCATTACACGTTGCTTGTGCTGAGATGCTCAGGAGTGACTATTTCATCACTTGTGACAAGCGACTGATTAATCGGTGTGCAGGATTAATGCTGAAAGTAGTGAATCCAGTCGATTTTGTTTTGGAGGTAAACGGTGATGATCAAAGTCCAGAATGAGCAACAAGTTTTGCAGGAAGGGTTACGGGTTTTGTTTGTGAACATGCAGCCATCGAAGGTTACTCGATTCTGGGCGGCTTGTAATTCAGGAAGTGGAGACTACCTAAAACTTAAGGAAGAGCTTTTTGATCGAGAATCAGTAGCAAGTCTATACGACAAAATTTTGGAGTTTCAGGAGTCGAAGCGTGGAGCCTAAGACTGCTTTGGAGCCGACTACCCGAAGTTGATCTGTGAGCAGCAGGATTGATCTGTGGCGGCTCAACTTTGCCTTTATATTTTCGTGCGAGCGCGATTAGTATAGTGCAATACAACTTCGCGCTGATTACTGAATTGGGTTGTGGACTGTTACTAGTTTTGTGCCGTCGGGAAAGGTGGCTTCTACTTGAACTTCGTGGATCATTTCGGGAATGCCTGTCATGACCTCATCTCGACCCAAGACAGTTTTTCCATAACTCATCAATTCAGCAACGGTTCTACCTTCTCTAGCGCCTTCTAAAATGGCTGCTGAAATATAGGCGATCGCTTCAGGATAGTTTAATTTTAAACCTTTATTTTTGCGCCTTTCCGCCAAGAGTCCTACTGTAAAGATTGTCAGTTTATCCTGTTCTTGAGGTGATAGTTGCATGCAGTATTTTATTTAAATCAATTTGATCTCAAAATCTGAAAAGTTAGTAATGCTTAAGTAACTAATAATTCTAAGATTTTGCTCACTAAGTGCTTATTTATTTTTATTGCATCTTCTTTAGTTTTGATAGTAAGCATATTATTTTGTTTAACTTTTGCTTAATATGACTTTACAAAACAAATTCTATAAATTCCTACTCAATTGACTTCAATTTCTCATTATATAAACTTTATAGTGAAATTTAATAGCAGTCGGATGTCTAAACTAGATTTTCTTTTTGTATATTTGCTTGCTTTTTTTTTTGTATTGCAGAGTACAATTTTTTTCAAGCAAAAAGAGATACTTTAAGTTATTCAAGTAATTCTAGAAGCATTATTATCTTTCAACCCAGATAACTGATAACTACTGTCAATTAAAAGAATTAATAAATTTAAAAAATCATGTCAAACTTGGGAAGACGTAAATTTATCCTCTATGGTTCTACAGGAGTACTAGCAAGCTTGCTATTAAAAGGTTGTGCTAGTGAAGGAGGCGGTGACCAAACAGCCGATCCTGCTGCTACTGCCGATCCTGTTGCTTCTAGCGAGGCAGAAGATGGAATCAAAGTAGGTCTCCTTCATTCTTTAAGCGGAACGATGGCGATTAGTGAAACCACTGTAGTTGATGCCGAAATGCTGGCCATTGAGGAGATTAACGCAGCGGGAGGGGTATTAGGTAAGCAAATCGTCCCAGTACAGGAAGATGGTGCCTCAGACTGGCCGACCTTTGCCGAAAAAGCTGCTAAATTAATTGACCAAGATCAAGTGGCTACTGTCTTTGGTTGCTGGACTTCTGCTAGTCGTAAGGCTGTATTGCCTGTTTTTGAGTCCAAAAATCATATGTTATGGTACCCCGTTCAGTATGAAGGACAGGAATGCTCTAAAAATGTTTTTTACACAGGTGCCACGCCCAATCAGCAGATTGAGCCTGCGGTAGACTGGCTACTCAAAAATAAAGGTAAAGAGTTTTTCTTGGTTGGTTCAGATTATGTCTTCCCTCGTACTGCTAATACTATTATTAAAGAGCAATTGGCAGCTAAAGGCGGAAAAACTGCTGGAGAAGACTATTTAGCTTTGGGAGATACTGAAGTTACGCCAATCATCGCTAAAATCAAAGCTGCATTACCCAACGGTGGAGTAATTTTTAACAGCCTTAACGGTGACACTAACGTTTCCTTCTTCAAACAAATGCAGGGTGCAGGATTAACTCCAGACAAGTATCCTGTCATGTCGGTTAGCGTAGCCGAAGAAGAAGTAAGACAAATTGGACCTGAATATCTTCAAGGACATTACGCTTCTTGGAACTACTATCAAACTGTAGCAAGTCCTGCTAACGATAAGTTTGTCAAAGCTTTTAAGGCAAAATACGGCGAAGATCGCGTAACCAGCGATCCGATGGAAGCTGCCTATATTATGGTTTATCTCTGGAAACAGGCGGTAGAAAAGGCAGGGACTACTGATTTAGAACCTGTGCGTAAAGCAGCAGTAGGTCAAAAACTTGATTCACCAGGTGGGACAGTAACTATGCAGCCTAATCACCATATTTCCAAAACGGTACGAATTGGGGAAGTGAGAGAGGATGGACTGTTTGATATTGTCTGGTCGACAGAAGGTCCTCTAGAACCTGTTCCCTGGAATCAATATGTCAAAGACACTAAAGGTTTTGCCTGCGACTGGACAGATCCGAATAAGGGTGGCAAGTACAAAGTCTAAACTGCTGATCAATTTGAATTATTTGGTATTTATTTAAGTACTTCATTAGTTCAAATTCAACAGATTTGTTGAGCATACAGATTTACTATTGTCTATAACTAAAGGCTAATAGCTATTAGCTATTAGCTGCTGATCTTTGGCTATTTATTGGCTATATTATTTAGCTATTTAATTTTCTCAAGAGAATTCCTTAAACTATCAAGAAAGAGAAAGAGAGAATGTGTCTACATTATTAGAAGGTTTATTTAACGGTTTGAGTATTGGTTCGGTATTACTGATTGCTGCCTTGGGCTTGGCAATTGTCTTTGGACTGATGGGAGTTATTAATCTAGCTCATGGTGAATTAATCATGCTGGGTGCTTATGCTACTTTTGTGGTGCAAAATATTTTTCAACCCTTGGGCGAACCTTGGTTTAGCCTGTATATTATTGTGGCAATTCCCGTTGCTTTTATCGTTTCGGCAATTATGGGCATAATTCTTGAAAGAGGGGCGATTCGATTTCTTTATGGCAGACCATTAGAAACCTTACTGGCAACCTGGGGTGTTAGTCTAATTTTACAGCAGTTTGTCAGGAGCGTTAGCTGGCTGTTGTTTATCTCTATCGGCATTTTTTGCCTGCTATTTTTCGGCGGAATGGAGATAGTTAAACGTAGGGAGGACTGGGCAAGACTCAAGTATAAAGCGTTGAGTTTATTATTGATTTTATCTGGGGGAATTGCGATCGCTTTTTACTATCTACTCAACAAAAATACGGCTTTAACTACAGCTTGGTTTAGTGCCAGAAACGTTGATGTCACCGCTCCTGCTTGGCTACGGAGTGGTACAGATGCCTTGGGTTTTCAAATACCTTATGTACGCTTGTTTATCATTGGTTTGACGCTTCTTTGTTTGCTTGGAGTTTACTGGTTTTTGCAACGTTCTACTTGGGGCTTAAAAATACGGGCAGTAACTCAAAATCGGACGATGAGTTCCTGCCTAGGCATTCCTACAGACAAAGTAGATGCTCTGACTTTCGCTTTGGGTTCGGGATTAGCAGGAATTGCAGGCTGTGCTGTTAGTTTACTAGGTTCAGTAGGGCCAAACACAGGACAAAACTATATTGTTGATACCTTTATGGTGGTTGTAGTTGGTGGTGTAGGCAACCTCTTGGGAACAGTAATCGCAGCGATGGGTATTGGGGTTCTTAATTATCTAATTGGTTCGGGAACTTTAGCATTATTATTAACTAACATGAAAGCGCCTCAATCATTACTCGACTTCTGGTTCTTCTTTGCAACTAGCAGTATGGCTAAAGTAATGGTATTTGCCCTAATTATTATTTTCTTACAAATCAAACCTGCGGGATTATTTCCGCAAAAAGGCAGAACCGCTGAACTGTAATCAATGAGCAATGAACAGTGAGTCCTAAAGGATTCCCTTCGGTCTCGAAGCGGTATCCTTTAGGACACCTTCGGATAAGCTTCGCGTCACAATGAGCAATGAGTATGGATAACGAAACAGGTCTTCAAATCAAACAAAAAAAGCGCCAAAATAAACTTATTGAAACTAGTATAATTATCGTCTTATTAGTTATCTTGGCAATTATTCTACCTGCAATTATTCCCGCTTTTAGGTTGCGTTTAGTAGGACGTTTTTTATCTTTAGCAATTGTCGCATTGGGTATCGATCTGATCTGGGGTTATACAGGCTTATTAAGCTTAGGTCATGGTATCTTCTTTGCTTTAGGCGGCTATGCTTTAGCAATGCATCTAAATTTACAAATACCTGAAGGAAAAATACCCGAATTTTTTACGCTCTATGGAGTTGAAAAACTACCCTGGATTTGGCAGCCTTTTTATTCTTTTCCTTTGACAATTTTGGGATTAATTATTATTCCTGGAATTGTAGCGGGATTAATTGGTTATTTAGTATTTCGTAATCGTATTAAAGGGGTTTATTTTTCGATTTTGACCCAGGCTGCTCTATTAGTTTTTTATAACTTTTTTAATGGTCAGCAAGAATTGATCAATGGTACAAACGGATTGAAAACAGATACCGAAAAAATCTTTGGTGTCCTAGCTAGTTCCCCTGGCGCACAGCGTACTTTTTATATTATTACCGTTCTTGCTTTGGCTTTAGTTTATTTACTTTGCCGTTGGTTAACTAGTGGACGTTTTGGTAAATTACTGATGGCAATTCGGGATGATGAAACTAGAGTCAGATTTTCAGGCTATAACCCGACAGGCTATAAAGTATTGGTGTTTGCAATTTCAGGGGCGATCGCAGGTATTGCAGGAGCATTATATACTGTGCAAACAGGTATTATCAACCCCAGTATTATGCAGGTGGCTTTCTCGATTGAGATGGTAATTTGGGTGGCAGTTGGAGGCAGGGGAACTTTAATTGGCGCAATTATTGGCACGATGTTAGTGCGTTTAGCTCAAACCTTTTTGAGTGAAAGTTTTCCTGAAATTTGGCTGTTTTTTCAAGGCACATTATTTTTAACGGTGGTAACAGTCCTACCAGATGGCATTATCGGTTGGTTTAGAGATTATGGTAGTCCTAAACTGCGATCGCTTTTGGGCAGTAATCAGCCTTTGGTTACTTATCCTAGCTTGGTAGAAGATTCCGAAGTGCAGCGGGAGCGTGAGCGGGATGAAGCAAGAGGTAATAAGTGAGAATTTAATCAACACTGGATAATGAGCAAAATATTAGAAATTGAAAATTTAACTGTTAGTTTTGATGGCTTTAAAGCACTTAACAATTTAAATTTTAGTCTCGATTCAGGAGAGCTTAGGGTTATTATTGGCCCTAATGGTGCGGGCAAAACCACCTTTTTAGATGTAATTACGGGTAAAGTTCAGCCGACTCAGGGTAGAGTATTATTTAAAGGTAAAGACCTGAAAAAAATACCCGAGTATCAAATATCTCGTATGGGTATTGGTCGTAAGTTTCAAACCCCTAGAGTATATTTGAACTTAACGGTTAGAGAAAATTTAGATTTAGTTTGTAACCAGCATAAAAACGTTTTGGCCACTTTGTTTGCTCCACATAGCAACAATGAACAACGAACGGTTGCAGGATTATTAGAAACAATTGGGTTAGATACAAAAGCCAATATTCTAGCTAATTTACTATCTCATGGGGAAAAGCAACGGTTGGAAATCGGCATGTTAGTAGCACAATCTCCAGATTTACTACTGGTAGATGAACCCGCAGCAGGATTAACCGATGAGGAAACCGAAAACGTCGGGGCATTGTTACTTTCCTTAGCCGAAAGTCATTCGATTATTGCGATTGAACACGATATGGAATTTGTCCGTCAAATTGCCAACGATAAAGTCACGGTATTACATCAAGGAGCGCTGCTTTGCGAAGGAAAAATGGACGAAGTGCAAAACGATCCTCGGGTGATTGAGGTTTATTTGGGAGAGGAAACTAGTTATTAGCGACTGTTATCGTTGCAATACTGTACTATTCGGTTAAAAATTGAACTTTACTCAAATAATTGCCTATGGTATTATATTTGTGGTTAATCGTCTACTTATTTTAAAACTCTAAAAGCTCCTGGCATTTAACAGTGAAGGACTCACAAAAAAAATTCTACCCCTAATAATTAGCTTTTGATGCACAAAAACCCGCTCTAGAAAACTCTGCGCTCAAATGCGACTACCATGCTCTCTATAATCGGCAAAATAATTGGCGGACGCTACGAAATTATTAATCTCTTGGGAAATGGAGGCTTCAGTAACACATATCTTGCTAGAGATAACCAGTTGCCAACAAAACCGTTTTGTGTAATTAAGCATTTTACACCTAAGTCAAATAATCCTTTGATTTTAGAGACTGCAAGAAATTTATTTAATGCTGAAGCAAAAATTCTCTATAAGTTACGCGATCAAAGCGATCAAATTCCAAAACTTCTCGCTCACTTAGAAGAGGATGAGGAGTTTTATTTAGTCGAAGAATTTATTGAAGGAAAAGATCTTAGTCATGAACTCATTCCAGGCAAACAGTTTGACGAAGCTGAAGTTATTGTCTTACTGCAAGAGACTTTAAGCATCTTAAAAATTATTCACCAGCAGGGTGTTATTCATCGAGATATTAAGCCACAAAACTTGATTAGACGCCAAGACAGCGACAGGATTGTCCTCATTGATTTTGGTGCAGTGAAACAAATTAGTATCCAGCTTAATAGCCAGATGCCCCCTAATCAGGATCGAGATCAGTTCAACACGACTATTATTATTGGTACACCTGGTTACATGCCTACCGAACAACAAGTAGGAAAACCACGCTTTAGCAGCGATATCTATGCATTGGGCGCGATCGCAATTCAGGCTTTAACTGGCTTGTCTCCAACACAATTAGAAGAAGACCCACAAACAGGGGAAATTCTCTGGCACGGTAATGCGCAAGTTAGTCCAGAGTTAAGAATAATTTTAGATAAGATGCTGAGTAATCACTTCAGAGATCGCTATCAATCTGCGAATATGGTTCTGAAAGATCTTCAAACAATACAAGGTTTTCAAAGCAAAACAAGCATTCTAACTAAATTAACCAAGCCAGGATTGATTCAATCCAAGCTCAAATGGTTTATGGCTGGAGCAGTTTTTGTATTGGGAATTGCAGGATGGAATTGGTTTGGGGCTAATGATCGAAAAACTCTAACATCTCAACCGAAACAAAGCAGTGCTATGGTTACTAATCATAACTTTGTCGATCGCATTGCTCTAGCTAACACTATTTCAGTACATTCAGATGCAGTTTTTTCTGTTGCTATAAGTCCTGATGGTCAAAACTTCGTCAGTGGTAGCGCAGATAAGACGGTTAAACTTTGGAATCTGCACACGGGAGAATTATTATACGAGTTTATCGGTCATTCAGGAGAAGTAGTAACTACCGCCATCAGTCCTGACGGAGAAACTATGGTCAGTGGCAGTAGAGATAAGACGATCAATGTTTGGAATTTGAAAACTAAACAATTACTACATACACTTAGGGGACATACTAATAAAATAGTCTGCGTTGCGATCAGTCCAGATGGACAAACTTTATTTAGTGGAGACGAGGATGCCAAAATAAAAATCTGGAATTTAGAAAGTGGCAAACTGTTAAATAGTATTGATGCTCATGCGGATGAAGTTGAGTTTCTCGCAGTCTCCCCCGATGGAAAAACTCTAGTGAGTGCTAGTGAAGACAAAACAGTTAAAATTTGGAATGCCAACACTGGACAATTACTACACACCCTCAAAAAACATCAGAAAGAAGTTGAGTCAGTCGCAATTAGTCCTGATGGAAAAATGCTTGTCAGTGGAGGTGGAGACAAGATTATTCTTTGGAGGTTGGAGACTGGAGAACTTTTACGCGAGATTCCACAATCTGGATTCGTTCGCTTAGTCACCATCAGCGCCGATGGAAAAACTCTAGTAAGCGCCCATGAAGATAATACTGTTAAGCTTTGGAATTTGAGCAACGGTAAATTAAAACGTACATTATCTGGACATGCGGATTGGGTATTATCTGTCGCTACCAGTCCCGACCAAGAAACTTTAATCACTGGCAGTAGAGACAAAACTATCCAAATTTGGAATACTCAATCATAAATTGTTAAGCTGTTTCACATTAAACTCATCAAAACAGCATTGCTTTATATTCTACAAATTAAAGCTTTTTTCTCATGAATTTATTTTTCGGACAAGTCTAATGAAAATCAAACATTTTGAGGACACAAAGCGATATTATCAGACGGTTCAAAATTATTTGCTACAACAAGAAGCTGCACATTGTTTGATGTTGGGTTTGTGTTCTGCACAAAGTTTAGCGGAACAACCTTTTTTAACGGTAGCAACTCAAGACCAATATATATGCAGTACGGCGATGAGAACTCCACCTCATCAGTTAATTTTGTCTAAATCTGTATCTAAAGAAGCGATCGCTCTAATTGCTTCAGATATAGTAGCCAACAGCATATCTTTACCAGGTTTAATATCGCTAAAATCGGAAGCCATCACTTTTGCTCAACTGTGGCAATCTCTCACTGGTCAATCTTATCGTTTAAATGTGGCGCAGCGAATTTATCAGTTAGAAACCGTCAAAACAATTAATTATGCCGATGGTCATTTGCGTCTGGCAACACAAAGCGATCGCTCTTTACTAATTAATTGGATTAAAGCATTTGAAGTCGAAGCACTAGGAGAACAACAAACCGAACAACATTATCAAAATTGGTGCGATCTGCGTATTAGCAACAATAGTCTATACTTATGGCAAAATAACATACCCGTATCAATGGCAGGCTGTAGTGGTTCGACTCCTAACGGCATCAGAATTAATCCTGTATATACCCCTCCAGAATATCGTAGACAGGGTTATGCAAGTTCTTGTGTAGCTGCTTTAAGTCAAACCTTATTAGATCTGGGAAATAAGTACTGTTTTTTGTTTACCGAT
>JBDKJC010000067.1:0-9442 GCA_039796815.1 Cyanobacteriota bacterium
AAACTGTCTCCATCCCCCTTAGCGGAAACTTGTCTCGTAGTGAGGCACGAGGCTTTGTCGCGTCTGGTACAGTCGATCCGTTTGCACCTGTTTTGCTTGCATTTGCTTGGACTCAAGTAGCAGATGTGCCAGTCATTCTTGGTCACATGAACTTCTTTGCTGAGTTCAACGTGTGTTTTTATCGGCACGAGTTAGCGTTTGAGATTTGCCCCAGAGAAACATGAAATTCAGTCCCATAGCCCGCAGCCTAACAACGCCCATGCACACCGACCGCCAAGAGTTGTCGGCTATGATGCGAAGGCTATCTGTGGCGGGTGATGGGCAACGTTAATTCTTAACGACCAAAAATACTTAACTCAATAGCGATCGCTTCTTCAATTGCATCCCAGTAACTATCTTCTATTTGACCTAGCTTTTGACCAAAACGACTAAAGTGAGCCACTCGTAACTGGCTGAAATTAAGCCCTCTTTCTCGATCGAGACCATTTTGTGCTGAAGGGATAACATTTACCACAAAAGGATAATCCTTTGGCTCTAAAAATGGTGCGACTACCGTAACAGAGCTAAATTCGTTACCAACATCATTTTGCAAAATTAAGCATGGGCGAGTTTTCCTAGCTTCATTCCCTCTAGCTGGATCTAAATCAGTCCAGAAAATATCTCCTCGCCTATATCTAGGCTTTTTCTTCACTAATTCCGTCCCCAATGGTGTTGTCCCAAAGCTCGAATTCTGACCAAAATTGAGGATCTTGTTCTTGGTCTAGATAAGCATTTCTCAAAGCCTCCTGTTGACGACTAGTACGAATTTCTTTAATGCATTGGTTAATAAATGCACTCCGATTTTTTGATTCGCGATCGACATAATCTAAGAGTTCATCATCAACACTAATACTAATTTTTTTAGTCATACCAAAAAGATATTTAAAAGTATTACTATTATATGCTACTAATGCTCGCTTTTGTCGGGTAGGCAAACTTACTCATCAAACTGCCAATCTTTCAGTTGGAATTGTTCACAGCCTACAAAGGCTACTGCTGCTCGATATTTAAGATTAAGATAATCGCTACAGACTCCAATCGCTAATTAAATCAACCACTTGGGTGGGATGTGTAAAAACAATGAGCTACGGGCAATGGGAGTTCCAATTTGGGGAATTTTTAGCCCTATTACTCCTGCTTTCTTTACTTCAATCTGCCCTTTAATATCGCCCCAGAGGAGCATTTCTACCCAGTTTCCCAGATCTGGCTGATGCCCTACTAAGGCTATTTTGGCATCTACGTGTTCAAGTTGATATTGCTGAAGCCACTCTACCCATTCAGCGATCGCCCCATCAGGTTTCAAAGGTGCAAAAGTTTCAATAGTTTGAGCTAAACCTGCTTGCTGAAGAATTTCTGCGGTTTGATAAGCTCGTACTAAAGGACTGCTTAAAAGTAGGTCAAATTTTAAGCCAACACTGACCAAACGCTGCGCCACTTGAGCAGTTTTATCTCGACCTTTTTTGATTAGCGGACGCTGTTCATCATCAGCATATGTTCCTTTCTCCGCAGCAATACCGTGACGAATTAAATATACTTCCATTTATAGTGGTTTTCAATTGGTTAGACTACGTAATGGTTAATTAGTTTTTAGCTATCAGCTATGACGCGACGTAAGGAGCTAATCCTTTAGGACAGCTATCAGCTTTTAGCTTTTAAAACTTGATGGTTTACAACGCGAAACTAACTTCATCAGATGTATTCTATTCAGCAGCAATCACACTATCATCAGGTTCAACTAAGCGCATGAGCTTTTGTTTGATTTGGCGGTCAAATACTTCCCATTTTAATTTAGTATATTCGGCATTATCATTAAAGCCATTTAAGAAGCCCACAGGAATCTCAAAACCTCCTGCCATGTGTCTACCACCGCCAAAGAATCTACCCTGAATATCCTTACCCAGCGTTTCCTTGATAAATTCGTCGGGGTCTAAGGTTAGTTTGGTAGTCCGCAAAGAGCCAATTACCAGTTCATTATCATCATCCTCGTTATGAACAATGCCATAAACTACGGCAGTATGTATATCTTCTTCCGTTACCAGAAAGTCTGCTGCTTGGGGAATAGCATCGCGGTCATCATAACGTAGGTAACCAACTCCAGAGATCGAGAAATTTTTCTTAGTAGTGCAGTTGCGCAAAGCTCTTTCAATTACATTCATCACTCGACGCGATCGCGCGGATTGCAAGACAGCATTTAACAGTTGAGAATCATAAAAGCGACTTAGATAAGCAGCAGCAATAAAGTCTTCTTCTTTTGCCTGCATCAAACGATTAGTATCTGACCGCAAGCCATGCATTAAGGCAGTAGCACATTTAACATGGTTTTCGTTACTAGAGTCAAATTCCAGCATTCCCGACTGGATATATTGCGTCAAAATAGTGGCGGTAGCTCTGGTTTGGGGTCGTAAATCGACAAATTCCGCCTTAATTTCTCCCTGTTTACTATGATGATCGACTACTACCATCAGGGGAATACCTGCTGCTTCTACGACGGAGTAAAGCTGGCTATTTGTTCCCTGACTATCAATTAACACACAACCTTGATAGACCGATAAATCTTGTTCTTGTAGGGCAGTGTGAACATATCTGGTTGCTGGCAATCCTGTCAGTCTGACCAAAGTGATATTTTCTTGGTGAGATAGTGTACCACCATAAACAATATCGCAGCTAATTTCATAATTGGCAGCAATAAGCTGATATGCCCAGGCGCTAGATAGAGCATCAGGATCGGGAAAATCCTGAATTACGACAATTTGTCTTTCTCCTCGATGCTGCTCTAAAACTTGAGTAAACTGACGAACTATTTTGACTAAATCGCTATCCTTTTTCTCTTTACCGAATTTACCCTCGACAGCTTCAAGCTGTTTTTTAGGCGTAGCTTTATGGGCTAAACGATTTTCTAGAGAAGTGTTTAGGTTAGATGACATATTATATTGATTAGGTAATACTAAATTACCAAGTAAGAGAGTAAGTATACTGATTTTTATTTAGAGCTTCGAGTTTATCATCAACCTATGTTTTTGTGTAACTTTCAAACAGATGAAACTAGAAATTGACTCAGAGTTCAAATAATTAATAAATAAAATAAATTAAATCAAGTTAAATAAATTGAATAATTAAATGCCAATTACGTATTTCTTCCACTCTTGGTTAGAGTTACCCTGAGTATATTTTATTAGTTCAAAATGTAGGCTACTATAAGGGCGACGAGGCTTAATTTGCAGCTCCATTTCTGCTTCTTTTGGAGTGCGATTGCCTTTTCTCACATTGCATCTAACACAAGCTGCTACCAAATTTTCCCAGGTATCTCCACCACCACGCGATCGCGGGATTACATGATCGATTGTTAATTGGTCGCCTTTTGCTTTACAATACTGACAAGTATTGGTATCTCTTTCTAAAACATTACGACGAGTCAGAGGAATCTCTTTATAGGGTACTCTTACATAATATCTTAAACGGATTACTGTTGGTAGAGGGAAGCCACTATAAATAAATTCACCTCGATGTTCAAGCTGCTCTGCTTTACCTTTAATTAGTAATACCACTGCTCGACGCCAACTAGTGATATTAAGGGGTTCATAGGAAGCATTTAGTACTAAAACCTTACCCATAATCAAGACTTATATCCTTTACAAGGAATGGTAACACAGAGGAACTAATTGATGTAACTTTAAAGCAGCTTGTTTTGGCTTGGTGCTTAAAAAATCAAGAAACTATATTTTGGTGAGCTTCTTGACTTTATCTATTTCTAGACTAATATTTGTCAATAATATTAGCTAATTCTGGATCATAAATGTTGGATATGGTGAGTTGGCAGCAGCAAAAGCCCAAAAAATTGCCTCAAGACCCATTATCTCGGTTGATAAATCGTCAACGTGCTTGGGTTGAGGTCGATCTAGATGCTCTAGCTTATAATGTTCTGACTCTCAAATCCTGGCTCAATCCTAAAACCAAATTGATGGCGGTAGTTAAGGCCGATGCCTATGGTCATGGTGCCGTTACTGTTGCCCAAACCGCTTTAGCTCATGGTGCAGATAGTTTAGCGATCGCAACTCTAGCAGAAGGAGTTGAATTACGTAACTCAGGAATTACCGCACCAATCCTAATTTTAGGCGCAATCAACGCCGTGGAAGATATTCAAGCGGTGGCTGCTTGGGATTTGGAGGTCACAATTTGTAATCCTGAACAAGCAGTAGTTTTTCAACGTACTTTGGCTAGATTAGGTAAGTCGCTAATGGTGCATCTCAAGTTAGATACAGGGATGTCTCGTCTGGGAACTAATTGGCAGTCAGCTGTTTCTTTCGTTTCTTTAGTAACCAGCTTGCCTAATTTAAAGATTGCCAGTGTCTATTCGCACTTTTCGACGGCTGATGAAAGCGATCGCACGGTCATGGATTTACAACATCAGCGTTTTCAAACGGCGATCGCTCAATTAGAGGCTGCTGGACTCAATCCACCACAGATTCATCTAGCCAATTCCGCTGCCACTTTAGGCGATCGCTCTACTCATTACGACATGGTACGAGTTGGACTGGCTTTATATGGTTTGTATCCCGCTACTCATCTGAGTCAGGTACTCAAACTCAAGCCAGTATTAGAGGTTAAAGCTAAAATTACCCAGGTAAAAATTATTCCCCCAGGAGAAGGAGTTAGCTATGGTCGTAAATTTGTTACTCTAGAAGAGACCAAAATAGCAGTAGTGGGAATTGGCTATGCTGATGGTGTGCCACGCAATTTATCCAATCGAATACAGGCGATCGTGGCAGGACAGTTAGCATCCCAAATTGGCTCAATTACCATGGATCAACTTATGTTAAGGGTAGATCATCTTCCCCAAGTGCAGCCAGGAGATATTGTGACGCTAATTGGTCAACAAAATCAGCTCAAAATTACTGCCGACGATTGGGCAAACAAACTTGATACAATCTCTTGGGAAATTCTTTGTGGGTTTAAGCATCGTTTACCTAGAATTTTTGTGTAAGGGAAAACTAAAAATAACAAATTAAGTAGTTGTACAAAATTAATTGGATAGTTCACATTTCCTAGCCTGCTGAAACTATCTATTTTTCATAATTTTGCGTAACGCCAGCGTCCAACAAATTTTGATTCGTAATCTCAAAGAGCAACAATTTATTTCTTAGAAGTTACTTAACTTAAGATTAAATAAATTAAAATAATTCTCAATAGCTGTATAATTCAAAGTCAAGAGTACTTCTTTGAACAATTAAGCTTATATAGCTAAGTACGGTGAAAAAGTTTATTAAAACATTAACTAATAAAAATATTAATTCTCAACGACCAGCTTACTTTGTGGCTGTGCTGTTGCTGAGTATGACAACTTTTGTCAGTGGTTGTAATAACACTAGTCCTTCAAGTTCTAATGCTGCAAACAAGGTACAAACCACAAGTACTCAAGCAACAAATGCTGTAGAAACCAAGGGAAGTGAAACTGAAGTTTTGACTGATTTTGCTAACAACGTCGTCATTCCCACATATCAGCAATTAGTTGTTAAATCAAATAACTTGCAACAAGTTATGGCAACTTTTGTCAAAACTCCTAACGAAGATCATCTTAAAGCTGTTCAAGCAGCCTGGAAAGACACTCGTACTCCTTGGGAACAGAGTGAAGCCTTTGCTTTTGGACCAGCAGAATCATCGGGTTATGATGGCAATCTAGATGATTGGCCTGTAAATCACACCGATCTAACGGCCTTAATTAAAAGCAAGGAAAAACTAAGTCCAGATTACGTCAAAACCAGACTTCAGACTACTCAAAAAGGCTTTCATGCCATTGAATACTTGTTATTTGGTGAGAATAACGATCGCCAAGCTAGTCAACTTTCTCAACGAGAATTAGAATTATTACAAGTATTGACAACTGATTTTAACAATACGGCAAAAGAACTCGAGCAAAGTTGGGTTGCTGGGGTTGCTGGTAAACCAGCTTTTCAGAAAGTATTTACCACCGCAGGTAACAGTGCTAATACTACATACCCTACAACTAAAGCTGCTGTAGCAGAAATTCTCAACGGAATTATAGGCTGTGTTGAAGAAGTAGGGGAAGAAAAAATCGGTAAACCGATCGCCAGTAAGCAAAATTTAGATTTTGAAAGCCGTTTTAGTCATAGTTCTTTAAATGACTTTAAAAATAACCTTACCAGTGCGCGTAATGCCTATTTAGGGGAATTTAACGGTACTAAAGGTCAAAGTGTTAGTAATTTGGTAGCCGAAGCCGATCCAGCCGTAGATCGAGAAATTAAAACGCAACTACAAACCGCTTTGGATGCTTTAGCAGCAGTCCCCGCACCTGTCGAAACGAAACTCAATGAACCAGCTGCCTTGGAAAAATTAAAGACCGCTCAAGGCAAGATTTTGACCACTTATCGAACCATTCAGACAAAGGCTTTACCAATGTTTGAAGAAAGTTAACTTGATTACTGATTACTGATTACTGATTACTGATTTTAAGCTTGAGCTTTTACTTGCTAATTGTTACTTGTCTTCCTTAACTTTCATTAAACATGACTGTATCTTCTTTTCGGTTACCCAACAAGCAATTATTTTATGTTGCCTTATTTAGTTTGGCGGCAATTCTCGGTATTTTTCTGTCTCATGTATTAGGAATGTCTTTCGGACAAAGACCTCCTTTGGCTGCGGGAGATTTAACTATCTTAAATCGTACTTCTAGAGCTTTTGAGCAAGCAGCAAATAACCTAGCAGGGGCAAATTTAACCAGACACCGTGATGGTGATGCCAATTTTGAGGCAGTATTTGTTACTCCTCCAGCCAAAATTCATGCTGGTTTAGGCCCTTTTTTCAACAACACTTCCTGTGCTGCTTGTCATCTGAAAGACGGACGGGGTTTACCAGAAAAAGGACAATTGTTAGTTCGGGTTAGTAACCCAGTAAAAACGACTAATTTACCTGTCGCGGATAAGACATTTAATCTAGAAGCAGCGATCGCTTCAGAGAATACGCCACCTGTAGCTGGTTTGGGCAATCAAATTCAAGATCAGTCAGTTTTTGGCATCACTCCTGAAGCAACAGTAGAAATTAACTGGGAGGAAACAACAGGACAATATCGAGATGGAACGGCCTATCAATTGCGATCGCCACAACCTAAAATTACTCTTGCCAACGGACAACCATTACCCGCTAATGTTTTAACTTCTTTGAGAATACCACCACCAGTATTTGGTTTAGGTTTAATTGAAGCTGTACCAGAAAAGACAATTAGAAATTTGGCAGATCCTGAAGATCGCAATGGAGATGGTATTTCTGGTCGTCCTAACGAAGTTTGGGATGGAGTGAAAAAAAAGGAAACTTTGGGACGTTTTGGCTTAAAAGCCAATAATCCTGATTTGCTACAACAAAGTGCAGGTGCTTATGTTAATGATATGGGTGTAACTAATACCTTGTTTCCTGCTGCTGATGGTTCTATGGATATTGACGAGAAAACCCTCAAGGATAATGTATTTTACGTCCAAACTTTAGGTGTTCCCGTCCGTACTTTATTAGATCGTCCTGAAGTTAAAAAAGGAGAAAAACTATTTACTCAGGCAAATTGTAATGCTTGTCATATTTCCCAACTTAAAACAGGAGATCATGAGGTTAAAATTTTAGCTAACCAAACAATTCACCCCTACACAGATTTACTATTACACGACATGGGTGCAGGATTAGCTGATGGTCGTCCCGATTTTCAAGCGACTGGCAATGAATGGCGGACATCACCTCTGTGGGGATTGGGTTTAACTCAGACTGTTCTACCTGATGCTGGCTATCTTCATGATGGTCGCGCTCGCACTATTGAGGAAGCAATTCTTTGGCATGATGGAGAAGCAAAAACTGCTAAAGAAACATTTGTAAACTTGCCTAAGAGCGATCGCAATTCACTAATTCAGTTTTTGCAATCTCTATAACTTGTTTAATACGCTTGATGTGAGTTAGCTCTGTTCAAATGTACTGGTTCATCCTTTAGGACACCTACGGATATACCCTTTAGGGTCGCATCGTCCTTTAGGATAACTTTTTATTCACACTAAACGTTTAATATGTAATCATTACTCATGTAATCACTATGGCTTCAGCTTAGTGAGTAGATCGAGCGATCAAGTCTATGGCATTTGAATTATTTTAGTAGAAAATGAACAGAGTTATTTCACAATGCATCAAAGAACTAGCACAATTTAGACGCGATCGCTTTACTGTTGCTCTGGCTTTCGTTTTACCTTTCATGGCATTAATCATCTTTGGTTTTGCAATTCGATTAGAAGCCAAAAATATTCCTTTATACGTTCAGGATTTAGATATGACTGATACCAGTCGGTCTTATATCGAAAGTTTATTTGCTACCAATAAATTTGTTCCTAGATCTAGTGAAAATTTACCTGATTCTTTTCTAAATAATCCTCAAGCTATTATCGATCGCGGAGTAGCTAAAGCAGCTGTCATTATACCTCCCGACTTTAGTAGCCAAATTAAATCAGATTTGAACACTAATATTCAAGTTCTTGTTGATGGTTCTGATGTTAATAATGCTAGGGTAATTAAAAATACTATTAGATCGACTACTACAAATTTTTTACAAGTTTCTCAGCTACAAACAGTTGATAATAAAATTGTAGCCCGTGTACGTCTTTGGTTTAATCCAGGTCGCCAAGAGCCTTTATATATTATTCCTGGACTCTATGGATTAGTTTTATGGGTATTTCCTTCTTTATTAAGTGCGATCGCGATGGTTAAGGAAAAAGTTGACGGCACAATTTTGCAAGTATACGCCTCAACTCTAACTGCTACAGAAATGATTTTAGGAAAACTCTTAGCTTATTCAATTATTGGTATTGTTCAAGCTATTTTAATTATGGTTTCTGGGAGTTTAATTTGGCAGTTTGGTTTTGCTGGCGATCCTACTCCCTTCATAATTAGTACAGTTATCTTTTTAGTAGATGCTGTTTGTTTTGGTTTATTAATTGGTGCAAAGTCGGCAGATCAAACTTCTGCTATTCAAGGAGGAATAGTACTTGGTTTTTTAACAAGTTTGTTATTATCAGGTATGATTTATCCTCTTAGTAATATTCCTTTTCCTCTTTCCTTAGTTTCTAATATCATTCCAGCCAGATATTACATTGAAATCAGTCGTGATGCTTATGTTAGAGGAACAGGATGGATAGGAGTTTGGTTTAGTGTTTTGATTTTAATAGTAATAGGATTATTGTTATTTAATTTAATTATAAGAAATTTAAAAGCGATGCAATTATCAGATTAAATAAAAATATGAATCTTATAAAGTATTTTTTTAATGGGCTTTTTGTAGCTTTGGCACGCAAGGAAATTAATCAGCTGTTACGAGATAAATCTTTAATTATTTTATTATTTATTCCACCAATTCTTAGATCGGAAG
>JBDKJC010000068.1:0-9429 GCA_039796815.1 Cyanobacteriota bacterium
TAATTTCCTTGCGAGGAGTTTTTTGCGTCTTTTTGATAAAAACTCGGACAACAACTACACGCTTCGGTTTGGTGGTGACGTATAAGGCACGAGAGATACCATCTCTACCCTTAAGTCGAATTTCCCACAAACCTTGCTCAAGGTATTTGACGTAAGGTTTACCAACTTTTTCTAAGCCATGTTCGGCGATTAAATTACTAATCCACACAAATTTGGCTTTCATGTCGTTGGGTAAAGCTGAGAGTTCAGCTTCAACAGTGTCGTTGAGAGTTTCAACAGTCCAGGTCATCTGACCAATATAACATATAAGTTATAGTTTAAAACTTAAGGCAATTTACTACTAACTAAAACTGACAACTGATGACTGTTTAATCAGTCAGTCCAGATAACATTTCCGACAATTCCACCTGATCTTTCGCCCGATTGTCATCATAAATCATCAAAGTATCTATCTGGCGATGACGGGATAACTTCTGCACTTTCCGCACGTTGCCATCAGTAGCATCTAAAGCAGCCGTAATTGAACTGTGCCTGACCCGATGGGGACTCATCCGTTTGGTTATTCCAGCTTGCTTACAATAGCGACGCACCAGCTTATAAATCCCATCCCCAGTTATCCGATGTCCCTTATGCTGAAAGTCTAGAGCCACAAACAACGGTGCTTTCTGCTTCTTGTGCTTGTATGCTTTACACCAGTCCAGCAGAGCATTAGTTGTAGAGGTACTCAAGCCGATAATCTCCGTCTGCGTCCCCTTTCCCTTACCCAGTATGGTTAATTCTTTCGCGCTTGGTTCAAAATCCCCATAGTTTAATAAACTCACCTCATTGCGTCTGAGGGCATTGTCCCACAGCAGCTTCAACAGGGCATAGTCCCGAATGCCATAAATCTTGGAGCGATCGCAAAGATCCAACACTTTACGATATTCCTCTGGACTAATTCCGCTCGTATCCCTGTATTGCTGTACTCTTTCCCCTTTTACATCCTCCAGGGTAAAACCACATATCCCCAACTTGCGACCCATGCTACAGAGAGTTTTAATCGCAGCCAGACGACGATTAACCGTCGCTTCCGATAAGCCCTTATCAAATAACTTAGCTTTGTAAGAAAGCACCACTCCTACAGCAGCCGATCGTTCCAAGTGTAAAAACTCCAGCACCGTATCAGATGTGGCAACCTTGCCCGTAGAGAAGCGAAAAAAGTCATTGAGGTCTTTAGCATAGGCGGATCTGGTACTGGGATTGCGTTTATCAAGGAGGAATTGAGCTAGCACGTCAGGTTCGGTATGAGTAAAATGTCTTTCAATTTTGGCATTAAAAGAGTTTTCCAGATGTGATGGGGTAGTTCGTTCCATTATCTTCGATATCGAAAACCTTAATTTCCAATATCATGATCGGTAATATCCTTACTGTATCGTTAATTTGAATGATTTAAAATCTTCAAAAGAGCGATGGAAAAAAGCCCCTTCTTAATCGAAGTAAAATTTGAGAAAATATTAAAAAACGACGCTTCAAAATAGCTTTGCGAACTTATGATTATATAAGCCAGAAAAAGGAACAAGAGTATCGAAATTTTGAATCAAAGTAGACAAATAACCTCAACTTCTAAAGAAAAAGATTTTGTTACCAAAATAATGGGGCGATTCTATACACCTAAGCTTGTAGGTCAGCAGCTAGTAGGTGCAATGCTTAAAATCATTGAGAAGGAGAATATTCCTGTAATTCGCATTGTCGATCCCTTTTGCGGTGACGGACGTTTAGTTTGCTGGCTACTTGAGGAGTTAGTGTCTACCCAAAATTTACTCTCACATACAATAGATGTAGAACTATGGGATTGCGATCGCTCTGCTCTAAAAAAAGCAGTAGCTAAAGTTTCTCAAATAGGTATTGAGCTACAATTACCTCTTACTGTCAAGTCTAGAGAAATTGACACTTTTGAACATTCCCTAGAACACATCGGAAATTTCAATATTGTCATCACCAATCCGCCCTGGGAAGTATTGAAACCAGATAGCCGAGAGCTTAAGAATTTAACAAAACAACAAGTACAAGAATACAAGAATTGGCTCAAAGATAAGGATGAAACTTTGACCAAACTTTATCCTTTGTCGCAGCCAAAACGAAAATTTTCTGGATGGGGTACTAATTTAGCACGTTGTGGAACTGAGGTGGCATTACGTCTGACTGGGCGTGAAGGTGTCTGCGGTTTAATTTCTCCCGCTTCACTATTAGCAGACCAAATGACGGAAGAATTAAGACGTTGGGTTTTTCACGAACATAATATTCATGAGATAGCTTATTATCCAGCCGAAGCTCGGCTTTTTGATAAAGTAGATCAATCTAGTATTACGCTAGTGGCAAGTACTGGTAAAAGTTCCAAGTTCTCACCTTTACTGACTGTTTTTGACAAAAAATGTGAAGTCAAAAATCAAAATTTTCTGACTCTAAGTTGGGATGAAATGGAAGCAACTGAATTGACTCTGCCAGTACATTTTGGAGCAGAGCAAATACAGCTATTTAAAAAATGGCGTAGTTTGCCAACATTCGGCGAACTAGAAGGAAACGCTCCCATGCAGCTTTGGGCAGGACGCGAACTTGACGAAACCAGACATCAAAGATATTTGGCAGAAAAAGGAGATTATTTATTCCTCAAAGGCAGAATGATTCAACGCTTTGAGATAGTTGACCAGCCTCAGCAATATGTCGGACATAATGGACCAAAAATTCCTCCATCAGCTGACTATCATCGTATTGCCTGGAGAGATGTTTCTCGTCCCTCTCAAAAGCGTCGCCTTCATGCCTCCTTAATTCCTCCTGGTTGGGTAACTGGCAATTCATTACACGTTACCTACTTTCGCGATGGTAATGTCAAACGACTCAAAGCTCTTTTGGCAATAATGAATTCCTTTGTGTTTGAATTTCAGCTAAGAACTTATCTTGCTACTTCACACGTTTCATTAGGTTCTGTTAGAAAAGTTAGAATTCCGTCACTAACTGAGACAAAGCTAGTAGAAAAACTTGCTTGCTTAGTTGATCAGTGTTTAGAAGGTAATCAAGATTCACAATTAGAAATAGAGACACAAGTAGCAGAAATATATGGTCTTAATAGTAATGAATTTAAATTATTATTGTCTGCCTTTGACAAGTTGAGCAGCACAGAAATTCAATCCTTATTACCTCAAGACAAAAATCTGTCCAATCACTATACGCCCAAACTCAGCAACCTCGATCTCCAGATGGTCGAAGCAGTAACACCAGGAGGTAATTGGAAAAATATTCCCAAATCCATTCCCTCAAAACGTCTAGAGCAAATCAGAGTCAGTTATGCAGCAGGCGAAGGAAGTCGCTCCACCTATTATGGCAGGTTAAAACCCGATGCACCTTCTTACACAATTAGTACTTGTTTCAACCGACCTGGAAACGGATGTCATATTCATTATGATTACGAAGGAAAACAGCACCGACTTCTTTCACAAAGAGAGGCAGCACGTCTCCAGAGTTTTCCAGATAGCTTTGTATTTTATGGCAGTCGCAGTGCAGTAAATCAACAGATTGGCAATGCTGTTCCACCACTGTTAAGCTATCAAATCGCTCTGCAACTAGGCGAACCTGGTATGTTTATCGATCTTTTTGCTGGTGCTGGAGGACTAGGACTAGGATTTACCTGGGCTGGTTGGAAACCTGTAATCGCTAATGATATTATGCAAACTGCTACGGAAACTTACATCAAAAACATCGATCGCTCTGTTGTTGTTGGAGATATACGTAAGAAGGAAATTTACTCGAAAGTAATATTAGCAGCAAAGGCAGCAAGAGAAACTAATCCTCATCTTAGGCTATTTGTATTGGGCGGTCCTCCTTGTCAGGGATTTTCTACTGCTGGTAAAGCTCGTTCTATGAAAGACGAGCGTAACTCTCTTTTTCAAAATTATCGTCAAATCGTCGAAGCAATTCAACCCGATGGATTTGTTTTTGAGAACGTTATGGGCTTACTTAGCATGGAAAAAGGAAAGATTTTTGAGCTAGTACACTCAGCTTTAAGTTCCGTAACCGATAAGCTTTCTGTGTGGAAGCTGAACACTGAGAATTACGGAATACCTCAGCGACGCAAACGTGTTATTTTAGTTGGTAACATCGGAGAGTCAAAAGAAATTTCACCACCACCAAGAGTATGCGCTTCAACGGGAGAAGGCGTGGTTTATCTTCCTCTGCCGATTACTGTATCGGAAGCCTTAAGTGACTTACCACCTCTAGTCCCAGGGCAAGATGGTGAAAATCTCAACTATGTTATGCCTCCTTCGACAAACTATCAACATTTCGTAAGAGGTTTTATTTCTCCAAGCGAATACATTGAAAGGCAACGCACGCGATAAATGAAAATTGATGGTGAGGCACGGTCGATTCAATCGCCATGTTGATTTTTATATATCTAGCTGAATATCTGAATCTAAATCAGCATCAGCACGCACGTATCTCTCATCATTCCACATCTTGCTTAGTTCTTCTGCAACTAACGTCATAGCATTTTTTAACTCTAATTTAGCTCTAACAAATTCAGGTGGATTAGTAGATGGAATTTTATTAACGATATCTCGATATTTCTGTTCTATTGTTTTTTGCTCATTGTTTGATAGTAGCTCTGCAATTTCTCTATTTAGTTCTTGAATACTAGCAGAAGATTGTTGCAATATAGATAAAATCACTTCTATTTTACTGTTAATTTGAGAAGAAGAAATTACAAAAGCATTACGATTTTCTTTCGTAAAATATTCTTGTAAGGCTTTAAAAGCAACTCTAAACCGACGAGCTTTTTGCTCTTTTACATATTTATTATCTCGATATTTTTGCTCAATTCTATCAAATAGTGTTAGAGAATTTTCAACTCTAAGATTAATAAATTCAACTTCATATTCTGCTTCTTTTAAACTAAGAAATGTCGCTAAAAATGTATAATTATGTTGTTCCTCAATCTTCTGAAGAATACTCATAAGATTATGTCGATTATCACGAAGTAGTTTACTCAAACGTAAAGCTGTTTCGTCATCTACAACATCATTTTTTCTAGCATCCCACAAAGATTGACCGTACCATGAAATAACCTTTTCACCCTTGGCTTCTATCTGTCGCAAATGAACAACATCTCGTAGTGTCATTCGATTATTTTTACTACTGTTACAGGGCTTACACAAAAGCTGAAACTCTGGTCTGTGAGTAAAACCTAATGATATTGGTCCTATATGATCTGCCGAACAAGGACCTGGATGACCATTTAGGCAAGGTTCATTACCGAATATAGCTTTAACCTGTCCCATAAGTCGATCCGCAGCAATCCAATCACCTTCAGCCCAATACTCAAATACACGTCTATCAGTTGTATAGGATTGAAGATTAGATTTGTGTCGTCCCTTGTCTGCTTGACCACGACAACATTTATTAAAAGAATGAAAGCCATCAAAACGATCTGGTGCATTTGACATAGCACCTGGACTTAGTTTACTCGGTTCGTTAAGAATATAATCTTCTTCAATCCAACGCAGCCAATCTTCTAGGTTAGGTTCAAGCTGAGGAATTGGTGTAGATTTAGTTTTTAAAATGCGTTTTAAGTCAGAGAAGATTTTATTTCCAAAACTGTTAAATAAGCGAGTAATCAAACTTTCTATATTTTCCAATGAATCAAGAGGAAAAGTATCATTAACATAGCCTAATTTCTCGATCTGATTTAAAAGAGATTTAGATGGGTAAGCATATCTTAAATCCATTACTTGACCACAATGCTTACAGGGTTTTTGTTTAGTTGGGTGTATCGACTTAGCCGTTCTACTTATCCACTCTGTCGAATTAGGATCTATTCCAACTGAAACAGCTTTTTTACGCCACCATTCTCTTCTCTTCTGGTGAGTATCTTTGTATTGTCCTGACTTTCTATTTGAAGGAGCTTCCCACTGTATCTTGTCACCTTCTACAAAAGCGTCTGGCATTCCCTCATAAACTTTGTGGTTAGCAATGAATTCCATATATTTGATAAAAGTTGGATGCCACTCTTGACCTTTGCGACCATATTTAGGTTTATCTGTCATGCAAAAATTACTCGTCTACTTCGATACCGTAGTTAGCAAAAAAAGTAGAAACAGATATATCCAAGGCTTTGACTAGCTTTTCGATATTCTCTATCGAAACATTGCGATCTCCTCTCTCGATACTTGAAATGTATGTACGATGCAAATCAGCTTTTTCAGCCAATTCCTCTTGAGAAATGTCTAATTCTCGTCTGCGCCGTCTAATAGCTTTACCAAAACGCTTTTTTATATCTGAACTGTTTTTTTGCTCCACAGAACAATAGTCGAAAAATGTAGACGATAAATCTACAGACAATAAATAACAATTTGAATACTATGAATAACAGAATGAATATGTTTAATGCTTGATAACTCTACAGATTTTCAATTGTTTTTCAACAATTGGCGATCGCTCCACAACAAAAAACCCAACTACTGCATGAGCAAATGGGGTTTACTATTAATCTATATGACTATTGATCGTTACCCTTGGAAGATTATTGGGCAGCTTCTTCGCCTAAAAGATTTACTTTCACTACTTTATTTTTTTCTGATCTTGGACGTAATGGTGTTGCTATGCCTAAAATTCCCGAATGCGATCGCAGTAATCGCCTTTTTTTACAGTCAAAAGGTTGTCTCGCTAATCGCTCGATTTATTTCGGCTTGCCTCCACAAGATGGAAATTTTAGCACAACCTTCCCCGACAGTTGACTTGTCTTCGATTCCCATTCTGTGTTGTGCTTTTCGGCTAGATCTTGGGTGTCGGCAAGCCTAGAATTGGGTTGATCTGCTCATCCGCACAGCGATCGCGGGGAGAAGAGAAGAGAAAAGTGAGAGAGGATGGGTGGGGTGTTTCCTCCTGTCGTCCTTCCTGTCTGCGCTTCGTTGCGGGGTTGGGTTGTTTTGGTTGGTCGGCTTGCACTAAAGCACTAGCTTCGCGTCGCCCTCGAATGGGGGTTCGGGCGTGGGGTTCGCCCCTCCTCGGTGGCTTGCCCCTGCTGTTTTTCCCGTTCCTGCTCGTTGGGGTGCGCCCCTGGCGGTTGGTGTTCCCTCGGTTGCTCTGTGGGGTTTTCGTGTTCCTCGCTTGCTCGGTTGCTGGCTGCCAGGTTGCCTCTCGCCTTTCCTCGCGGTCTGTTTCTTTCCCTTTGTCCTTTTATAATTATATCATGACGACACGCTATAAACAAGGTTTTTCAGCATTTTTTTTCTGTTCTTGAGGAGAGATATTTTCTTTTTCTGATTCCACAATCAAAGCGATCGCCTGACGTACTTCCTCTTGCCAATCAGGAACTTGCTTTATCTGTTTATAGAGAGACGGGGGTAATCTCAAAGTCATCTTTGCCGAGCATGGTTCATCCCATTCGTATTTCTGTTTGAAGCTATATTTAGCAATTTCTGGATTTCCCCCTGGTCGCGACATCTCCTTTATCTCCTCATATTTGTTTTTAATATAGCATGAGGACATACTATAAATTTATATTACAACATCTTGTTTATAGTATGACGACACACTATACTGGACTTAGTTAAATTCAAAAGCCGAGGTAGAAACCGACCAAAGTATCAAACCTCGGCTAAACCCAAATTAATAGGTAATTATCATGTTAAACGATTCTTCTTTGAAAGTATCCCCTCACGGTAGTTTTAAAGTTTCTCTACTTTGTAAAAGTATTGCTATCTGCGAAGCAGTAAAAGGCGATCGCCATAATTGGGACAATGCCACCCAAACAAAACCAGCTTTTCTAGTTTATTTAGGCTGTAACGAGGCTGAAATATCTGGATACTTGAAAACCATCAATACCTTCTATCGCTGTTCTTGGAGCGAGATTAGAAAACCTAAATATCTATCAGAATTTGAAGCAGAAATCAAAATTCGTGGGATGCAACGCTATGCAGATTCCTACGCTTTTGGGTTGGATTATTTGGTCGAATCTGAAACAGCCAAACATATCGGCTGTGACTCGGACGAGTACAACTATTACACCACAGGCTACCAACCACGCTAGTAAGCATCCAACAGTAACCAGTGAATAACGCTGGTTACTTCCTTTCAATGATTAAAGTTTCAAGAGTTTTCAAAATGATTATTCGATCTAAATCCTTCCAGAATTGGTTTAAAACCAACCTAAAAGAACACGCAGAAGATATCGCTTTACATGGGGCTGACGCGGGATACCCATATATTACCTACACCGCCCATACAGTCAAAATTTTTGATAAATTTGCTGACGAAATTTGGGACATGGCGGTAGAAGATGCCGAAGATCTGGGCTACAAAAACGTAGCTGCAATGCTTGCCGAGTTTGGACGTAGCGATATGCTCTCTAGCGTTGACACTTTTAAAAACCTCATGGTTTGGTATGGCTGCGAGAAATTAGCCCAACAGCTAACCAATTATTAAGTAGCTAGGCGGAATTAAATATAAAACGTTCTAGCTGATAATTACCTATTTCACCGCGATTTTTCATCCCTTGTATGATGGTCATAGCTAAGTCATACTCATTATCAAACATTTGTCCCGCAATTTCATGGGTTTTGAGTTGATGCCATTGAGTTTCAATCTCGTTCATGTCGGAACAATAGGGAGGTAAGAAAAATAGTAATAATCCTTGTTCGGCCCAACCTGACCAACAAGAACGAACTTCCTGACTCTTGTGTATCGGACTATTATCTTGGACAACAACTGTAAGTATTCCTGTTTCTTGAAGTTTAAATGCTGCCTTTTGAGCTATCCAATCCATTATTTTGAGATAGCTTTTTCCGTTGAAGCCTCCTTGAACAAGACCATACTCCAAACTTTCTCCTGCCTGCCATAAACCTAAAATGCTAATCCTCGAACCATATTGTTTTGGAGTCTGTTCCATCACTTTCTGTTGACCAATTTTGCTGTAACTATAGCTAACTGGACTCCAGAGACAAAATCCCGCTTCATCTAAATATTTCAGGTCAATATATCCTTCTTCCGCTGCCATTTTCAGCATCGCTAGGTCTGCTTTCTTAATCTCTTTGAGTTGCTGATTTTGCTTCTTCTTGTTGCTCTGTCTGGTTCTTTTCCAGCAATATCTTTTTTTTGAGGATTCTTCGTAGCCTGTCACTGCTTAGATTTACTGCTCGTTCTTGATTCAGTTTTCGCGCCAGTTGAACACTATTATAAGTTCTTTGTTCTTCATCCAAGCAGGCTTCGATGTATTCTAGGTCTTCAATTTTCCACTTCGGTTTTGCACCTCGTCCCGCCGCTTCCCATAGTCCCACTAGACCTCGTTTTGACCAGCGTCTTATTGTTGCTCTGACCGTATGTTCATGGCAATTAAATATTTGGGCTATTTCTGGTACGTTGATTCCTTGAGCATTTAACTTCAACATCTGCGCTCTATTT
>JBDKJC010000069.1:0-9407 GCA_039796815.1 Cyanobacteriota bacterium
TCTTGACCGAGCCATTTCAACTCGATGACCAAATCGTTTTCAATGAATATGAAGGAACAGTCGAAAATATTCAAACCCGCGCGACTACGATTAGAACTTATGACGGTCGTCGCATTGTCATTCCCAACTCCGAATTATTTACTAATTCGGTGACAGTCAATACGGCTTTTGAAAGTCGTCGAATGGAATACGATGTCGGTATTGGCTACGGCGACAATATTGACGAGGCAAAACAATTAATGCTGGAAGCTATTTACAGTGTAGATGAAGTGTTGCGAGATCCTGCTCCTGATGTACTCGCCCTCGAACTAGCTGAAAGTAGCGTCAATATTCGTGTGCGCTGGTGGATTAAACCGCCTCGGCGGATGGACGATCTTAGTTCTCGCGACAAGGTGATTTCTGCAATCAAACAAAAAGTATATGTCGAAAACGGCATTGATTTACCCTATCCAACCCAACAAATACTTTTCCACGATCAAACTGAAGAGACAGATGGCGATCGCAGTTCTCAAAGGGAAGGTTGGCCAGCAGGAAACAAAAAAGTTCCCAAACCACGCGGTATTAGTGATTCTCTCAGAACTATAGCCCAAATGCGCTCATCGAGAAACGGTAACAGTAGCAACAATCGACCATGAAAAATGTCAAACTCGGTAAACTTTGGGACTCGCTTCATTCTAGTTATTGGTTTTTGCCAACTATTTTTACCTTGTTGGCGATCGCGTTAGCATTTACTATGCTGTGGCTCGATCGCCAAGGCTATTACGGGCCGTTAGAGAAATGGGGCTGGATTTATACTGGTGGAGCAAATGGAGCGCGTGAAGTGCTTAGTGCTGTTTCCAGTTCGACTATTGGTATCGCTGCTACAGCCTTTTCAATTACAATTGTAGCATTACAGTTAGCTTCTTCTAATTTTGGCCCCAGATTGCTGCGTAACTTTATGCAAGATACGGGCAATCAAATTGTTTTGGGTACATTTATCGGTACATTCATTTATTCGTTGCTTGTCCTGCGAACTATCCGTGGAGACGGAGATGATTATGACTCTTTTGTACCGCAACTTTCGGTTACAGTGGGTTTACTACTGGCGATCGCTAGTATTGGCGTATTAATCTACTTTATCCATCACGCTACTACCATCATTCAAGTGTCCCACGTCATTTCCGAAACCCATGCGGATTTAGACAGTGCCATCGATCGCCTTTTTCCCGAAAAAATCGGACAGGGCGAATTTCAATTAAAGCAACCAGTAGAACAAATTCCAGCCGATTTCGACTCAAATGTTTATAAAGTCAAATCGAAGGGTAATGGTTATTTGCAAGCGATCGACGATGAAGAATTGATGAAGCTCGCCTGTAAGCACGATTTACTATTACGTCTCAATTATCGCCCCGGCCAGTTTATCATTAAAGGTAGTGAGTTGATGATGGTTTATTCTAGAGAACGTATCACGCGAAAACTAGTAAAAAACCTCGATGATGCCTTTATTTTAGGAAAAGAACGAACTGAGCAACAGGATATAGAATTTCCTATCGAGCAGTTAGTTGAAATTGCCCTCCGTGCCATTTCTCCTGCCGTTAACGATCCTTTTACTGCTATTAGGTGTATAGATCGCCTCGGTGCAGGTTTATCCCGTCTCGCACAAAGAAATTTCCCTTCTCCTTACCGTTACGATAACAATAAAAACCTTCGCGTTATTGCCGAGCGAGTAACGTTTGTAGGGTTAGTCGATACGGCTTTCAATCAAATTCGACAGTATGGCAAAAGTGATATCGCCGTAACTATTCGTTTATTAGAGGCGATCGCCACAATTGCTCACTATACGTCAACTCAACAAGAGCGCGAAATACTTTTGCGTCATGCCGAAATGATTGGGCGTGGTAGCCAGCAAGCCATATCCGAAGAATTGGACAAAAAAGATATTGAAGAACGTTGCCTGAAAATTAAACAAGAACTTTCAGACAGATGAATGCAACGATCTTATTTCTTTCTGGATTATTTGCGATCGCTCTAGCACTAATACATTTGTTTGCAGGAAAATTGCGCTTTCTTGAAACTACTCCTCGCAACATTTGGTTATCATTTGCCAGTGGCGTTTCGGTTGCCTACGTTTTCGTCCATATTTTACCCGAACTCAGCCAAGCTCAGGAGACGGTTACGGGGGCAGTAGGAGAGGCACTTAGTTTTTTAGAGCATCACGTCTATCTTTTAGCCTTGTTAGGTTTAGCAATATTTTACGGATTAGAGCGAGCAGCAATAGTATCGCGTCAACGCAATCAAAAAGAGGGCAAGGGAGATGTAACAGAAATAGGGGTTTTTTGGCTACACATTGTTTCTTTTGCTTTCTATAATGCTCTGATTGGCTATCTACTATTACATCGAGAAGAAGCAGGGGTTTTAAGTTTGTTTTTCTTTTTTTTGGCGATGGCTTTGCATTTTGTGGTCAATGACTTTGGGTTACGAGAAAATCATAAACACGTCTATCATAAGCTCGGTCGTTGGATATTGGCAGCAGCAATTATTGTTGGCTGGGCGATTGGAGTCGGCAGCGAACTTTCACCAGCAGCGATCGCATTACTATTTGCTTTTCTTGCTGGAGGAGTAATCTTGAACGTCCTTAAAGAAGAACTGCCAGAAGAACGTCAGAGTCGTTTTTGGGCGTTTGCTCTCGGTTCGGGAATTTATGCAGTACTTTTATTAGCGGTATAATGCGATCGCCATTAAAAAAACTATTGTCATCTAGAGCGAAGGGAAGGAGCAAGAAATAACTGTTTTTCTGTGATTCTTCTCCTGGTTAATCCTGCCATCGGTAATAAAATTCCGTTAAAATCAGCTTTATTCCAACGAATAAATTCCTTAGCTGCGCCATAATGATCGCCAGCATTAATTTTTGCCAGTAAAGTGCTATCTGCTAAATATTTTGTCCCAATATTAAAAGAAAAAGAGACAAGCGCACTAAGTTGATTAGAGGTTAAGTCTACTTTAACCATAGAGAGAATTTCTTGCTGAATCTTTTGTAATTCTTGTTTTAAAGCTCTTTCAGCTTGGGCAGAAGAAATGCGATCGCGAAGCGTACCCGAAGGGTAATCGCCCATCTTTACTTTTTCTCCTCCAATCTCTGGCATTCCATACCCAATAACAATTGTACCGTCAGTATCTTGATAGGCTTGAGAGCTAAAGCCCTCAAATTCCTTGACCAAATTAAGAGTATAAGAGCTAAGAGGTTTGGTCTGTAACTTTTGGTGATTAGCTTTTGTTTTAGCTTTTGTTGAGGTGAGCCGATGTTTGCTCGGATTGCGATCGACTTTGACAAACTTAGGGCTTTGTTTTTGAGCGAGGGGTTCTGCGCTCGCTATGAATAATACGGAAAAGCTCAATCCTAAAAATAAGTTTTGTTTACTAGGAAATATCTGCATTTTAATAAGTTTTTACTCAACTCGGAAAATAATTTACTAAGGCACTTGGTTAACTCGAAACCATTGATAGCCGTAAGCTTCTAAGAAGATAGAGTAGGAATTATTATTAAAGGAACGCTCTAAGCGATCGCCAAAAATATTGATTATTGGCTTGTCACCCCTTGAGGAGCGGGAGCTAAAATCGTCAACCCATTGGGAATACATTCAACGTCTACTGGAGTCTTTCCTCGAAGATTACCGTCTACAACAATTTTTTGTCGAGGTTTAGTACTCACTCGAATGCGTTTTACCCTTTGGTAAACTACATCCTCACGTTTGACAGTAGTATGGTTAAAGCCCGATCGCAAAAGTTTTAAAATGGCTGCAATAAAACTCATGCGATCGCCAGAGGTGATGAGGGTAATATCCAACAGTCCGTCATCAGCGACTACATCCGTCCCCCCTTGTGCCAGTATAGAAGCGATTGGAGCAGCATTGGCAATGGTTACAGCAACAGCTTGAAGTTTGAGGGATCGCTCTTCTGTTTCTATCTCGGCTTCAAAAGACCGTATTCGTCGCAGTTGTCGAATTCCTGAAAGAATGTATGCTAAAACCCCAAAACGGTTTTTAGCGGTGCGATCGGCTTGTGCGATCATTTCCGCTTCATAGCCGATACCTGCCAACAATAACATCGGTTGACCATTACAGGTTGCTGCATCTATCGCTCTAGTTTTTCCTGCCAAAATGATTTCGCAAGCTGCTTCAATCGACTGAGGAATTCCCATCGCAGCAGCAAAGGCATTAGCAGTTCCTCTAGGAATTATACCAAAATGAATACCCGTCCCAATTAGGGCTTCACTCGTCTTAGAAAGAGTTCCATCGCCTCCAGAAGCGATAATCATTTCTACCCCCTTCTCTAGTGCATGAGTGACTAACTGAGCAGCACTTTTGCCTTGGGCTGTTTGATGAATCTGCAATTGAATTTCTGGCTCTAAAATTGTTTGAATTTTAGCTAAATCTTTTTCGGGATTATTTTGTCCTGCTGCTGGATTGAAAATGAGATAAGCAGAGCGAGTCATGGTTATTTCTCCTATAAAGAAAAAATAGTTTCTCTTTTAAACGATTTAGTTCTTAGTTCTCCCATTTGGTAGTGAAAAAATTCAATTCTAAATTGCTCCCTTTCAACTGCCGAATTCATGCTTTTATTCACCCCTATCCCTTGTTTTACGTCGCCGACGCATAAACCAAATGCCGAAAGTTGCCAAAAGTCCTAATAGAACCATTAAAGATATCGGACTAAGATACTGTTTTACTAACTGATAATTTTGCCCCAGTATAAAACCTGCATATCCCAGCAATCCTACCCAAAGCAGAGTGCCAACTGTCGAGTACAGCAAAAAAGGAAGCAGTGACATTTCTTCAAAACCAGCAGGAATCGAGATAAAAGTCCGAATACCTGGGATAAGGCGACCAAAAAACACTACTGCTGCGCCGTATTTACGAAACCACTGCTTGGATTTGTCAATGTCTGAATCCGATAGAGTTAACCATTTGCCATGCCTGTCAATCCATTGACGCAAACGTTTTTCTCCCAGCAGCTTACTCATATAATACCAAGGTAATGCACCCAGTATCGAACCTACCGTTCCTGCCAAAATGACCAAAGGCAAAGTTAATTTACCCTGTTGAACCGTAAATCCTGCCAATGGCATAATTAATTCAGATGGAAGGGGAGGAAAAATATTCTCCAGCAGCATCAGCAAAGCAATACCTATATAGCCAAAGGAAGAAATAGTGTTGGTAATCCAATCAAGCATAAAATTATTTCCGAGCGAGGTTTAACTATTTGCTTGCGAGGAATCAATTATTTCTTGAAGTCTGGCAATGCGATCGCCTGTCGCTGGGTGGGTACTCAAAAATGTTGGTGGCGAGGATTGGCTGCGTAATTTTTCTAGGAAGTTAATCATGGCAACTTGTGGATAATCAGTACTAGCTAAATTTTGTACTGCTAGGCGATCTGCTTCGTATTCTGCTTCGCGACTGCGAGGACGGTTCAATGCTAGTTCTACTCCTATCTGTACTAGGGCATTACTATCTACTCCTGCTGCTGTAGCCAGTCCTCTAGCGATCGCTGTTTGTTGCATTTGATCTATGGTATGGCGTTCAGCAATATGACCAATTTCATGTGCTATGACGGCTGCTAGCTGTGCTTCATTATCTACAGCATTTAATAAACCAGTGGTGACATAAACAAAACCGCCAGCAGTTGCGAAAGCGTTAACACTTTCATCTTGTACTACTTGAAAAGTATAGGGGATATCGGGGCGAGTGCTATTTTCCGCTAAACGTTGACCGATGCGATCGACATAACGATTCGCGCTAGCATCGTCAGCGAGTTGAAATTGCTGACTGACAAGCTGTTGATTGATCTGTTTGCCTAAAGCAAGTTCTTCTTTGTCAGAGATATTGTAAAGTTGAACGATTTGCGCTCCTTGAAACAGTAATTCAAATATAGATTGGGAATAAGCAATTTCAGCCGTTCCAACATTAAGACCTAACGCGACTGAAAAGCCAAGTAAAGGGTAATACCAATGACGACAATGGTGAGAAAACGGATTTTTCATTATACAAACAAAAAAATAGTTATTATTTGGTTTTTTGTAACCAAACAAATAAGTTTGGCTCAAGTCATCTAACATTTTTCATTAACAATTATAAGAAATTTGCTCAAATAATTAGTAGGATAAGAATTATTTTAAATGCTGTTTTTATTACAATTTTTATAAGTTATAACTACTAAAAAATGCAGCTTATTTCTTCTTAAAAACTTTGATTTTAACTCAAAATTATTGATTTATATTTATATCTTTTGATAGAAGATAAGAAAAAAACACTTGACAAAAAATCAGTAAATAATGAAATGCAACTAAAAACAATTTGGATACTGCTTAAAAATACGGCTATCGAATGGCAAGAAGATAAAGTGTCGCTGTGGGCTGCTGGGATCGCTTTTTATACAATTTTCTCCCTCGCGCCGTTGTTAATTATTGCGATCGCCATTGCTGGTGCAGTATTCGGTCAAGAAGCTGCCCAAAATCAGATTGTCGAGCAAATTCAAGGACTGATTGGCAAGCAAGGAGCGCAAGCCGTCCGAACAATGATTCAAAATACCCAACAGCCAGGATCGGGAGGAATTTTAGCAACGACGCTTGGGGTGGCGACACTATTATTAGGTGCATCTGGTGTTTTCGGACAATTACAAGAGGCACTTAATACAATCTGGAATGTTCAACCCCAGTCAGGCATAAATATTAAGAATTTCTTACAAAAACGGTTATTATCTTTCGCAATTGTCTTAGTTATCGGCTTTTTGTTACTAGTTTCTCTGATTGTCAGTGCTGTACTTGCTGCGATCGCTAATTTTTTTGGACATTTATTTCCACAATGGATTCAACTGGGACAGATTCTCAATTTTCTCTTTTCTTTTGGCGGAACAACGCTGTTATTTGCACTACTTTATAAAGTCCTTCCCGATATTAATATTGCTTGGAGCAATATTTGGATTGGAGCTACTACTTCTGCTTTATTATTTACGATTGGCAAGTTTTTAATTGGATTATATCTTGGTAATAGCAGCATCGGCTCTAGTTATGGCGCAGCAAGCTCTTTGGTTATTGTTTTGATTTGGGTCTTTTTTTCGGCTCAAATTCTTTTACTCGGTGCAGAGTTTACGCAGGTTTATACCAGACGAGGTAGATCTACAACGGAGCGATCGAAATAAAGTTCTTGTTTGAAGTTAAAGAGTTTAAATAATGTAAATATTCATTTGACTCAAGCTACTTCATAAGTTCTTTCATAATTCGGATCTCTTCTTTCTGTGTTTGAACGATCTCGGTACATAGTTCCTCAATACGTGGGTTGGTTAACGATGATTGTTGGCAAACAAGAATGGCAGCAGCGTGATGGGGAATCATTGAGCGCAAGAATTGCTGGTTTCCTACTCCCGCTTGTGTCCGAACCAGAGTCCAGAACATCAATATTAATACCGTTCCCAGCCCTAATAACACAATGTTTAGCTTTTTGTTTTCAAACATCGAACTCATTGTTACCAACATAATGATAAGCATCGCCGAGATCATCAGCCCTGCCATATAGACTTGGTTCAAGCTGAGGAACAGGTTGCTCCACTCGTTAACTCGCGAGAACATGATGGCGAACATGACGATATAAGAGATCGACAGTGCAATCAACAGGGTAGTATAAGGCTTGATGCTCGATTGGGATTTCATGTCAGATTTGAAATTATTAATCGATTTAGAACCATTAGGGGATTTTCCAAAGTACTTACCTCCTATAGCGATCGCGATTCATTAGAGAACTAAAATTTCCCTGGGCTTTATTTAGCTGCGTCTGGAATTGCCGATTGGTATACGCGATCGACAATAAGTACGGGTCTAGTTTGGTATTCTGCTTCTAGTTGTCTGACGAAGCCTTCATCCCAATTAAAATCGTATTCCCGTTCGAGATCGGCAGCCACAAACGGACGGAGTACACCTGTTACGGCTACCGTTTGGTCTTCTTGGACAGATATATCAGCTGTTGTATCGGGTGTCGTATTAGCTGTGTTGTTATTCCTAACTAGTACCAGTAAGTCTTGACCACCAAACAACTCATCTTCATCAAGGGCAAAAGTATTCGGGTTGTAGAGAGTTTCTACTTCGCCTGTTACAGCTAAAGTACGCCCGTAATATGGCTGGGGATTTTCAGCAATTTCTCCTGGTTGCGGTGCAGGTGCGATCGATTGGGCAATAATCGCTGGTCGATTTTCATAATCTACATATAAATCTGGATCTAAGTCCAAATCGTATTCTTGGTTGAGATCGGCTACTACCAAATTGCGAACTTCACCCGTTACTTGTACATCTGTATCATCATCTTCAGGGAAAGTAAAAGGTTCTCCTGAAGAATTAACAACTAGAATTGGTTCACTACCAAAAAATTCTTCGTCGTTAACGGTGAAAGTATTAGTACCTATTTCTTGGAGGGGTTCACTTCTAATAGTTACGGTTTGACCGATGAGTTCGTTAGTGTTGTCGGTCACTTCTTCTGTCGTAACATTATTATCTTGCTGTTGAGCCACGGGTTGCTGAGTCGTCGGTCTATTATTTGCTTCGAGTCTATTGTTGCAACCAGGGAGAACAACCGCCATCAGGGCGAGGGCGAATACTCCTCCTTGAGGATTCCACAATCTTTTAATTAACTTATTTGATTTTTTTAGCATTTTAGGAATCTCCTTGTATTTTTGAATGTTCGTATTTTAATATTCGTGTTAGGTAACGATCTTGATAAAGTTTCTGATTTCCTACTGAGTAGTTTGGGGCAAAGAAGTCGCACAGATATATATCAATAAACATTAAATTTAAATAGTGGAAAACTCGTGGTAAGAAAAAACTAATTTCAAAAATTCTCAGGAGCGATTAGTGTTTGGTTTATGTCAGATCGCTCCAGAAATACTTATTAGTAAAATTGCTTGAGAATTTTTTGTTTTTATAATTGATTACTGCGGAGCGCCACATTAGATTCTTGGATCTCTATAAGCCGTTGGTTCTTGACGATTCTTTTTAGCCAATCCAGCTAGACCTATTCAATGAGCTTCTAGCTTCTAGCTTTTAGCTTCTAGCTTAAGTTAACTATTAGCATCGCTGCTTTAACATTTAGTGGGCGTGCCGTATAAACATCTGGGGAAACCCCAGATGACAGGCACTTGGGATTGTGAGGGCGTAAGCGTGAATCGCGACGCGGAGCTAGTCCTTATAGGGCATTCACGCTGTTGACCGCCCGAACCCACCACTAAATGAAGACCGTTAAAATCATAGCGAAGTGCTAGCGGGGCGACAATAGTAGCTAGAAAGCAGACATAATGAGTATCATAGCTTTTTGACCTCGTTGATAAAATGGGCGTTTATTAGGGGATAAATTCATTACATCTCTTCAATACCAAATCTCTTTTTATAG
>JBDKJC010000070.1:0-9388 GCA_039796815.1 Cyanobacteriota bacterium
AAAGGTCAGATCCTCGTTAGCAGTCGCATCATCAAAGGTAAGTTCTTCTAGACTTTCATTATTATCTACAGTTATGTCATCTAGATTAAGATCATCTCGACTGGCAAGATTATCTAGGGTAACTCCTTCTAAACTATTAACCTCATCGACAGAGGTGGATTCAGTATCAGTGGGAGTAGTATCCTCTGAAAAATCGAAAGAAGTTTCAAAAGTTTCAAATTCTTGAATATCAGAAGTTGCTTGGCTATCTTGATTAAACATTCCTGACGCTGCTGCTGCTGCCCCACCCAAGGCTGCTGCACCTCCTAGTTGAGTGATGCCATCAATATTGCCTCTGTCATTAATATTTGCATCTGTATTAGTTGATAAGTCAACATCAGAAGTATCTATCTCTGTATCTGTATAGCTGGTTGGAGTATCTAAATCATTGGTGCGATCGCGATTTAAATCCGTCTCCTGACCCAAATCAGTTACATCCACATTTGGACTAGCGATCTCTGTCTCAACAAACTCGGTCTCTGTATAGCTGGTTGGAGTATCTAAATCATTGGTGCGATCGCGATTTAAATCCGTCTCCTGACCCAAATCAGTTATTTTAATTTCTGTATCTTCTGTAGTTCTATCTCCACGGTTAAACATTGCTGACGCTGCTGCTGCACCACCAAGTGCCACTGTACCCGCTGCTATACCATTAATGCCACTGCCATCAACATTAGGATTTATATCAGTATCCGTTGATGAATCAACATCAGGAATAGTTACATCTTCCACTGAATCTGGAAAAGCTACAGAGGTATCACTTACAGGCGCACCTATGTTTAAATTAGTGTTCTGATTTGAGGTTGGCACATCAACATCAGTATCGACAGTATTAGATAGATCTAAATCGCCACTGGTTACATCTCTATCAGTAGTGACTTCATCAGACACACCAGGTACATTTATATTTCTTGCTTCCTCTTGAAGAACAAAATCACCTGGAAATTCTCTGCCGACATTAGCTTGAGTAATTGCTGGATCGGTTTCTATTGACTCTGTAGTTAATCCAGAAACACTGGTGTCTAAATCTGCTGCATCAGGACTTTCGACAGAGCGATCGGCAATAGGATCGCTCACAGTTTCCTTTTCTGCTGAGTTGGGGAATCTGGAAACTGCTGCTGCACCACCTAGCGCAGTATCACCTAGGGATATGTCGTCAATGCGTTGAGAATCAAAATCATCATCTATTTGGAGATTGGTTGATTGATCGCCAACCTGCAATCTAGTTTCTTGTCCTGTAAACTCGTTAACAGGGTTAGAAGGTATTTCTTCAACGGTCGTTGGTTCATCTAAATCTAGATCTAAATTTAGATCGGGATCGGCAACGTTTTCAGTTCTGTTTCTTTTTCCCGCAAGGTTTGCTGCGGCACCTCCTGCCAAAGCTGCACCACCCGCTGCCATACTAGCCATACCCATATTAGAAGCAGTAGAAGTATTTGCTGTATTCTCGGCAAGATTACTAGCGCTGCCTGAGCTATTGACACCGACAGGAGGAACACCACCGCCACCATCAGGTGAACCTGGAGGATTAGTCCCGTTATCTGGACTATTGATATTAGGGATGTCGTTAAGAGCTGGTTCTTGATCGCTTTTTTTACGTCCGCCTAAAATAGCTGCTGCTAATAGAGAGATTCCCAGAATTGGCAGTAGCCACCACCACCAGTTACCTTTTTTTCCCTCTGCTTTTGTTCCTGGATCTGCTTCAGCTTGGGCAACAGGAGCAACGGCTTCGCCATCAGCATCAGCATTATTTTGTGCGGATAAAGGTTCTCCACTTTGCACCACGTCAGGGTTGACATCACCACTACTATTGACATTAGGGTTAACTTCACCACTTTGCTTCATGTCAGGGTTGACATCACCACTACTATTGACATTAGGGTTAACTTCACCACTTTGCTTCATGTCAGGGTTGACATCACCACTGCCATTGACATCAGGGTTAGCTTCTCCACTTTGCTCCACGTCAGGATTGACATCACCATTGGCTGTGATACTTTTGTTTACTCCATTAATTCCTGCATTAGGCTTATCTGCATTACCTACAGCTTCTACATTTGAGCTATCAGCGATCGCTTTGGGAGCATTTTTAACAGTAGCAGTTTGAGTAGTTCCCTCTGGAGCGACGTTCTTCCCGTCAGCGTTGGCAGTCTGAGCAGTTCCCTCTGGAGCGACATTCGTCCCGTCAGCATTGGCAGTTTGAGCAGTTCCCCCTGGAGCGACGTTCTTGCCGTCAGCGTTGGCAGTTTGAGTAGTTCCCTCTGGAGCGACGTTCTTGCCGTCAGCATTAGCAGTTTGAGCAGTTCCCCCTGGAGCGACATTCTTCCCGTCAGCGTTGGCAGTTTGAGTAGTTCCCCCTGGAGCGACATTCTTCCCGTCAGCATTAGCAGTACCTTTAACCGCAGGTATAGTTGCTGGATTTTTACTGGCTAAATCAGACGCTGTTTTTGTTGCAATTGCCGTTACCGCAGCCGCTGAGATAGAACCGATTCGATTTGCAATTACCTGTTTTCCTCCTTGAGCAGTGGCAAATCCCAGATATGCTTGCGCTGCTGTAGAAGGAGTACCTTTATAAATTAAATTAAACGGTTCAGAGAAGGGATATCTCGGATCATCAGGCTGAGTTTGATGCATTGTGATGATCTTTACATCATCTCTTTTGATTACATCGTTAGCTACTGCATAACCAATACCGTTTGTACCCAATTTGGCAATCATCGCCTCGATACTATCTTGCTTTAATTGATTGGCAGTCGAACCCGTCTTAAATTCTTGTGACTGAAAAACAGGATAGTTAGGAAAAGCTTGTCTAGTATCATTAGTATTAGGAGCATCTACTAGCTGGATTTCACCAGGAGTTCCGCCAATTTCCGCCCAATCAGTAATTTCACCTCTAAAAATTTGGGCAAACTGCTCAATTGTTAGATTGCCGTTGAACGGATTGTTTTTAGAGACGACGATCGCAATTTTTTCTCTACTAATAGGAACAGAGATAAATCCTTGTGCTTTTTCTGCTGCTGTTAAGCCTCTACCTATTGCAGCAAGGTCGCTTTGACCTTTAGAAAGACTTTTTAGTGCCGCCACAGAATCCTGGGTCTTAATATTAACTTTAGCTTGAGGATATTTAGCCGTGAAACTTTCCGTTAAACTAGTGCTGATTCCATTAATACTGTTAGAAGCAGCAATTTTGACTGTTGCATCTTGGGGTAATTTGTCTGGCACAGCAAATGTTTTTGATGTCGTATCAGCTTGAGCTAACAGGAAAGCTTTGGCTGGTTCTGAAACACCTACCAAAGATAATAATATTGCTAATGTAGCTACAGAGTTATGTCTTTTATGTAACATTTTTATGTCTAAATTCTATCTAATTATTTGGTAATTAACTATAAAGGGCTAGTACCCTGTATCTGCATAGGAGTTATGTTCTTTTAAGTATTTCTAGTTAAATAAAAATACTCAGGCTATTTTGGCTAATTCATACTACCAAAAACCTCAAATTAATTCCAGAGTTGTAAAATTTTGGCAGTAAATCTTTAAGAAAAACTTCCGATCGACGATTATTATTTTCTACAATTAATTTGATTCTGTAACTACAATGCGTAACCAGTTGTATTTTGTTTTTGAGTTAATCAAGTAACTCTAGTCGTCTTGAAAAGATAGGCTGCATGACGAATTATACTAAACTTAAGAATTAGTCAGCACAATTGCAATTAATCATTATGGCAGCCATTAAGAAAGGATCGTTAGTTAAGGTAGTTAAAGAAAAACTTGAAGGTAGCGCAGAAGCTAAAGCAAGTGATCCACGTTTTCCCTCATATCTATTTGATAGTAAAGGACAGATTTTAGAGCTGAATGACGATTATGCTTTAGTGCAGTTTTATGTACCAACGCCTAATATTTGGCTGCGCTTGGATCAGCTAGAAGAAGCAAAATAGGGTATTGATCGCAAAATTACATTCACAGGCGTTAATTTAACTGTTTGTGAGAGAATTCTCCTTCTAAATCTTTGATTTAGTGGGAGATGAATCGAACTGAACACTAAGCAGAATAAACTATTTATTATGATTCTATCATGTTGTGATATAATGATAGAACATGATTAGACAAGCACAGAAAGTACGAATTTATCCAACCGACGAGCAAAAGCAGCAACTAGCAGGTGCTATGGGTTGTTCTCGTTGGTGGTGGAATTATGCTTTGAGCAAAAGTATTGAAACCTACAAGGAGACAGGCAAAGGCTTGTCTCGCGCAGGACTAAATGCTTTGCTGCCTAATCTAAAAAAAGAGCATGAGTGGTTAAAAACAGAGGTTTATTCTCAATCTTTGCAACAGACATCACTCAATTTGTCTCGTGCTTTTATCAACTTCTTTGAGAAACGAGCTAGATTTCCTCGATACAAATCAAAGCATGGTAAACAATCTGTTGGGTTTCCTCAGTCAGTAAAAATTATTGATGACTGGATCAAGTTGCCCAAGATTGGATTAGTTAAGGCAGTATTTGATCGTCGCTATGTCGGTACAATCAAAACTGTTACCGTCATCAAAGATAGTTCAGACAAATACTTCGCTTCGATTCTTTATGAATTGGAAGCTTGTTTTCTGGCTGGTAACGGCGACAAGATAATTGGATTAGACCTGGGAATCAAAGATTTTTGCATAGCCAATGATGGGACTAAGACTAGCAAGTATGCTAATCCTAGGCACTTCAAGAAGCATGAGAAAAATCTAGCTCGTAAGCAGCAAAAACTATCTAGAAAACAAAAAGGAAGTAAAACAAGACAAAAAGCCAAGAAATTAGTAGCTAAGGTTCACGCGCGTATAAGTAATGCCCGTCAAGATTTTTTGCACAAACTGAGTAGAAAGCTGACTAACGAAAGCAAAGTCATTGTGGTAGAAAACCTCAATGTAAAGGGCATGGTGCGTAACCATAAATTAGCAAAAGCCATATCTGATGTTGGATGGGGGATGTTCGTAAATTTCCTGAGCTATAAACTGGAGCGAGAAGAAAAGCGTCTAGTGGAAGTTGATAGATGGTTTCCTTCGTCTCACATTTGCCCCGATTGCCTCACTCAAACGGACATAATGGATTTGAGTATTCGAGAGTGGACTTGTTTGAATCAATCATGCGGTAAAACTCATGATCGTGATGAAGCAGCAAGCCGTAATATCAGGGCAGAAGGAATCAGAATTATACAGACGGATGGAACAGCCGTCTCTGCTAGTGGAGGGAGCGTAAGACCCGACCGAGGACGAAAGACCAAGGTAAGGCAGCACCCAGCGAAGCTAGAAACTCATTCTAAATCTTTGATTTAGTGTGAGTAGTTCATTCATGTTTCTGGGTATCGGGCATGATAGTGGCGGTAAATATCGCCTTATTAAAAATTGTATCTTCGAGATCTGCATCTGTTAAATTGGCGTAGCTGAGATTGGCATTTTGTAAGTTAGCTCCCCGAAGATCTGCTCCTGACAAGTTGGCTTTGGTTAAATTTGCTCTGGTTAGATTTGCTCCTCTTAAGTTTGCCTGCTGCAAGTCTGCACTCTGAAAATTGGTGTAGCTTAAGTTTGACCAGCGTAGATCGCAGCCAATTAAACTAGCTTCAATTAAATTACTACCAAGAAAATAACTATGGCTTAAATGAGTAGCGATCGCTTTAAGCCGATAGAGGTTAGCCTGATAAAAACTAGCAGACTGTAATTCGGCTTCATAAAAATTAGCCCCCGAGAGATCCGCCCGATCGAAACTAGCTTTAACTAGATTAGTTTCGCTGAGATTAGCACGGTTGAGCTGAGCCTGGGAAAAGTTGACTTGGGGCAATATTGCCTGTCTGATCGATGAGCCAATCAGGTTTGCCTGACTAAAGTTTGCCCATGAGCCTCTAACTAATCTGAGATCTGAGCCGATTAAATTACCCTGATAAAAATCGGCATTAATTAAACAAGCCGACTGTAAATTAACTCCAGTTAAATTCGCCTGCTGTAACTCAGCATCAACCAATTTTGCACCCGTTAAATTAGCCCCAGTCAAATTGGCTTGGTTTAACTGTACGGCGGTTAAATCTGAACCTGCTAAACTAGCTTTAACCAAATAAGCCTGCGATAAATTCACACCTCGTAGATCGGCATTAATTAAATCAATATTTGGCTGCTGATGATTGTCTAACCAATTCATCCAACTAACTGCACCCTGTTTTAAATTAGTTAGCTGCTCAATATTTGCCACGTCAAACTTACCTGCGATCGCTATCTTTTAAATTTCCTTAACTATTATCTCTGCTTTGTTACCAGTCACCAAGATTAAAACCAAGATTAAAAATTCTCTTGACTCAGCTACTCTTTTTTCTGCTGGAAAAATTCTCTACCAGAAATACTTTCCAAGGCTGCCAAAGCTGCTGATGAGCCTGCAATGATGTCTCTTTCTTCTCCTCCTAGATATAAACGACCAAAACTGCCGATCGACGTTACCTTAAGAATATTAATTAATGCTGCTTTTTCAGCTTCGTTAGCAGCTAGAGATGCATAGGCAGCAGGCTGTACTTCCAACACATATAAAGTTTGTCCTGCCAGTAACATCTGTCCACGGCAGTCACGGTTGACTAACTGCGCTTGATAAGCATCGATATTGCGAATGATTTGGCTGGAGACAACGTTAGGTTTAAGACTGTCCTGCTGTTTAACTCCTAACGTTTCTAAAATAGCCCTGCCTGCTGCTTTGACTTCTCCCTGTTTGCTGGCATGAATTTCTAACAGTCCATATAGTCTTTCGACAAATTGAACTCCAGGGCGAACTACCGCCGACTTGAGTGCCACATCTGTAATGCGATTGATTTCAATACCAGGAGATATTTCAATCCACAAAGAAGCATCTCCTGGGAGGGGTAAAAATCCTGATGCCACCGTACCAATATATGCTGCGTGCTGTAATTGCAGGCGATCTAAGTAGACATAACTGCGAAGTTCTACACCCAAAATATCATTCCTCTTATGACCATAAAATTATTTATTACTTAAACCACCCTCCAGCTAACCAGTTTGTGTCGGCAGTTGTAAAGATCATTGAGCAGAAGTTGCCGAATTAGCTGGCACGACAAGCAACAATTGTTAAGTTGAACACTTTTTTTAGCCCTCGCCAGTTAAAAAGACTTTTCGATTTATCGATTAGAGTGTTTAGATAGTTATGTGTTTAAATTTAAATCCTGATATCAATAAATCCAAATTTGCCAGATCCTAAGATATGAATCCTTTTTTATTTGTAACTGATTTAGATAATACTTTAGTTGGTGATGATGCTGCCTTAGTAGAGCTTAACCAAAAACTAGCTGCCCATCGTCAACAGCATAATAGTAAAATAGTCTATGCTACTGGGCGATCGCTTTATCTCTATCGTTTATTAGCCGAAGCAAAATCATTACTCCCTCCAGACGCGCTGATTACGGCGGTAGGGACAGAAATGTATTTCGATCGACAAGAGTCACAGTATGACCAAGAATGGGCAGATATTCTGGCTCAGGGATGGAATCGCCAAGAGTTATTAGCGATCGCCAACCAGTTTGTGGATTTACAGTTGCAACCAAATTCTGAACAAAATCCGTTTAAAATCAGCTATTACTTGGCACAAGCAGCAGCAGAATCAACCCTGACTAAACTACAAGCAGCCTTAAAGCAAGAAGGTTTTGATATCAAGCTCATCTACAGTGCAGGTCAAGATTTAGATTTGTTACCCAAAAATGGTGATAAGGGTTTAGCAGTTCAGTTTCTCCGTCGTAGGTGGCAAATTGCACCAGAACAAACGATCGTCTGTGGAGATTCTGGTAATGATATTTCCATGTTTGAAGGTCAAGAGAAAAGCTTGCTGGTAGCTAATGCTAAACCAGAATTACTGGAATGGTACGCAGCAAATAAAAATGATAATAACTATTTAGCTAAATCTGACTGTGCTGGAGGAATTATTGAAGGTTTGAAACACTTTGGTTTTATCTAAAAGATGTTATACCCTGATGGTGCTTTTAACTTTTGACCTTGGACTTTTGACTTTTTTCTCTTTTCTCAGTCATAGATGATTGTGGCAAATTAGGTTTAGCTGATTGAGTCGGTTTCGGAATTAAAGTTCCGTACATGAGTTTGGTGGTGTAGGCGATCGCCATTAAAGACGTTATTAAGCCAATAATGGAAGCGGTAATCTGTTTTGGGTCATTGCGATCGCTGGATAATAAATTAGTGCCGACAGAGGCAAAATAAACGTATAGAGCAATAACAGGCAGCATTGCTAGCCAGGACACAAATAAATATTGCCAAAAGTTAATTTTAGTTAGGCTAAAGCCATAGTTGAGTACATTAGAAGGGACGATCGGTGATAGACGAGTCAAAAACACAATCTTCCACCCTTTTCTGGCTACTGCGCGATCGAATTCTCTCCATTGAGGACGTTGAGCAACCCATTCGCTGATTTTCTTACGGGCTACTGTTCTCCCTAACTGGTAGCAGATGGCAACGCTTAAGGTATCAGCCAAAGATACTAAAATTAAGCCAGGAATAAAGCCAAATAAGCTTCCCGCAGCCAAAAAAAGAAAAATTGCTGGTAAACCCACTAAGGTTGCTGATAAATAAATACTAATAAAAGCGGGATAAGCCAGGTATCCCAAAGAACTAAGCCAATGATGAGCTTGAAAAAGCCATTCTTGCCAAATAACCATAAGATTTTAATCTAATTGCTGCCTGACTATAAGTTAAAGCAGATCGTGAAAATTGAAAATTACTCGCTAGACATAATACAAGTCCTGCTAACAGTTGCATTAAGCATTAATTAGATCAAAGTAAGCTGTTAGTTGGTCTTGAACACTCGGAGTTTAACTTAAGAACCAAAATTTCTCAACGGCGTATTTTACCTACCTACTTACTAATCCCTTAAGAGTACAATTTTGGGAAACCTATAGATCTGTAAGCATGAAAATTCTCATTTTAAGCGCTAGAGATCTTCGTGGAGGCGCTGCCCGTGCTGCCTATCGTCTACATCAAGGCTTGTTGACAGCTCAAGTAGACTCACAGATGTTAGTCCAGAATAAACTCAGCGACTGCTACAGCGTAATTGCCCCTAAAAGCAAAATTCAACGGGGGATTGCTGCCATGAAGCCTGCATTAGATCAACTACCCCTTAATTTATATCGTCATCGCGATCGCGCCATCAATATTTATTCTTCTCAGTGGTTACCCAATAATCTTGTTACTCAGATTGAACAGATAAATCCTGATGTAATTAACCTACACTGGGTTAATGGTGGTTTTGTCCCCATTGAAGCCTTGAGTAAACTTAAGCAACCGTTGGTTTGGACTCTCCATGATATGTGGGCTTTTA
>JBDKJC010000071.1:0-9325 GCA_039796815.1 Cyanobacteriota bacterium
GATTAAAGATTTAGCTAGAGCTAATCAAAAGTAAGAGCGTTATTCTGTCTATTTCACAAGCAACTGTCATTTAAAAAGCTTATAGCTTAAGGTCTAGAACTTAAAGCTGTCAAAAGCAAAATCAAGAGAAACAAGGAAGGCTACTTCTAATTTTTGATTTTGGTTATTTTCATTGAGCCAGCAAAGTCATCTAGGGTGTATTGCCCAGCGACTTGGCTCAAAAATTCATCGGTTGCTTTTCTACATCCGCCCCAATCGTGATAATCATCAAGAATAATGCTGCCCCCGACAACAAGATTGGGAAAAATGCGTTGAAGACTGGTCAAAACTGGTTCATACCAATCTACATCAATATGAGCGAACGCTACGGGTTGCTCAATGACCATTGTGTCCTGCACTAGTCCTTTGATGAGAAAAACTAGCTGTTTTTGGCAATTTACGCCAAAGTTGCTTAAGTTAGACTGAACTACATCATATAGGTTTTCCAGATAACCATAGTATTTGTCTCCACCAATTCCTGCCGATTTTCCTTGAACAATAGTTTGATAGCGCTCATGTACATCTTTGGGATCTTCATCAGTAGGTGCAGGAATCATCTCAAAAACATCGTAGATAAATAGCGGACGTTCATTGTTTTTGGTAGAAGCAATTAACACCGAAGAGCCTCCAAGCGCACAACCAGCTTCGATAAACAGTCCTGCTAAATCGGCATTCTCAATTGAAGAACAGGTGCTATTAATACTAGCCAGTCTGGTTTCAGACAGATATGTTATTTTTTGCGCCCTAATATCAGCTATCAATTTAAGGTCTCGATCAGACAATTTTGCTAAAATTACCTTTCTTTTCCATGATTGCTCAATTTTTTCCACATATTTTTTGATCCGATTTAACATATGATTTTGATGGCAATCCTAGCGATATTATTAAATGAAAGTTAAATAAAATTTAAAGTTGCGCGGTAATAATTATATTCTGAGCTATTTAAATTAAAAAGTCGGGTAGGACTGTTATACATTAAGATTACGCTGTTTAAAGTCAATTATCTGCCTTAGTCGGCAACGGTTGCAGATTCAATTAAAATAAGTGGAGATTAAAAGTCCCTAGAGGATGTCTAAAAAGTCAAAATAAATGCGATCGCCTCAACATAAGACGAATCAAACCCTTCATTTTTTGGACCAGATACAATGAGAACTAATTTCCATGCATGAGCCAAAGAAATTCTTTATTGCCATCTCAAAACGCACTTTTTTGGCAATTACGGTAGTTATTTTCGTAATTATTTTGTGGCTAGTCTGGCCTTTTTTAGATAATCGAGGACCAGTTAAATATGCCAATCTTGAAGAGCATTTCCGCTATGGTTCGATTGGAGGGGAAGACTCTGATGGAATTCCTTATTGGATTGTCAAGGTTTTACCCACAGTTTTTGCTGATAAACTTCCAGGAGAGGGTTTGACTGCTCTGGGGTTTATCCAAGAATCAGATCGCGAACTGCCGATTAGCTTTGTCCGTTCAACTAATTCTTTAGGTATTGATGTAGTTACTCAAAACTGTGCTACTTGTCATGTAGGAATTCTGCGAGAAAAAGCAACAGATACAAAACCCAGGATTATTTCGGCAATGCCTGGTATTACAGTGAACTTACAAGGATTTATTCGTTTTCTTACCGAATGTGCAGCCGATGAACGATTTTCCGCAGAGCATTTAATGCCGTTTATTAACGAAGCAGGAGCAAGTTTTAATCCATTAGAAAAGTTAGTTTATCGTTTTTTAGTAATTCCCGAAACTCGCGATCAACTCCTGCTGCTACGTCATGACTTTTCCTTTATGGATCGGCAATCTACCTATGGTCCAGGTAGAGTTGATACTTTTACCTCCTATAAAACCCGTCGCTATGGTTTTCCTGTCGAAAAATTAGCCGATACCGAATTAAACGGTATTGCGGATTATCCGAGCATTTGGAATCAAGCTCCCAGGCAGACAATGCGTTTACATTGGGATGGAAATAATAATAATGGTAGCGAACGTAATCGTACGGCAGCTTTAGCTTTAGTTTCTCCCACAACTATTGACTTTGATTCTCTAGAGCGGGTGAGAACTTGGCTGAAGGAATTAAAAGCACCAGAATATCCTTATGCGATCGATCGCACTTTAGCCCAACAAGGGAAACAGATCTTTGATAACAATTGCGCTAGTTGTCATACAGAAGCAGGTGCAAACATCGGACAGATTACTCCTATTGAAGAAATAGAAACCGATCGCGGCAGGATTGATTCTTATACCTACGAATTAGCCTCAAACCAGAATTTAACTTTTAGCGGAATTACCTATAAGGGAATCGATCAAAGATTCTCGCATTTTAAAAAAACCAATGGCTATACCAATAGTCTCTTAGATGGGATTTGGTTGCGATCGCCCTATTTACACAATGGCTCTGTACCAACTCTAAGAGATTTACTGAACAAACCAGAAGCTAGACCAGAAGTTTTTTATCGTGGTTACGATGTTTTTGACCAAGAGAATGTGGGTTATGTAAGTACTGTTAGCGAAGAAAACGGCAAACAATTCTTTTTATACGATACAAAACTGCCTAGCAATCATAATACAGGTCATCTTTACGGCACAGATTTAGCAAACGGCGCTCAAGATGCTTTGCTGGAATATTTAAAAACACTCTAGCATTCAGGCTTTAAGTACATTTAACCAAACTATATCTTACATAGATCTTTCTTACTATGTCCCTATCAGAGCAACAGCCAAAATCTGGGAAAAAACTGCTTGTTATCCTTGCTGTAGTATTCAGTTTCTTAATTAGTGCGATCGCAACCGTAGGATGGTATAGTTTAGCTCGACGCACACCCCTTACTACTTACAATACTCCAGAAGAGCATTTTAAATATGCTTCAATTGGTACTGAAGCTATCAACGGCATACCTTACTGGATTTGGGTAGTTCTACCCCGTTTATTTCCCGAATATTTGCCTGGTTCTGGAGGCTACACCTCATTAGGTCTTACTTGGGAAGAAGGGCGAGAAATGCCCATTGGTTTAACCAAGGAAAGTATTGGCATCGATCGCGTTGGTTTGAACTGTGCCATCTGTCATGTAGGAACGGTTAGAGAAACACCCCTAAGTAAACCCTCATTCCTCCTTGCTGCTCCCAGTAGCAAGTTTGACGCACAACGCTATGCGCGATTTTTCTTTAATTGTGCTAACGATCCGCGTTTTATCCCAGGATTTATTCTGCCAGAAATTGAATACAATCATCACCTTTCATTGCTAGAAAACGCATTTTATCGGTTTATTATTATCCCCAGAACCAAAAAATCCTTATTGAAACAAGAAAAAGCATTTCAGTGGATGAATAATCGCCCCGCCACGGGTTCTGGTAGAACAGATATGAACCCATTAAAAATTCAGGTTTTAAATTTACCAGACGACGGTTCGGTGGGCAGTACAGACATTATGGCAATCTGGAATCAAAAACAACACCAAGGGTTTGATTATCATGCTGATGGGATTAATTCTTCCTTGAAAGAAGTATTCCTCAGTAGTGCTTTGGGAACTGGAACAACACCCAAAGAAATTAATTTAGCCAGTCTCGATCGCATCGAAGAGTGGTTACAAGAATTATCACCAGCAATCTATCCTTTTGCGCTCAATCCCAACTTAGCTAAAAGTGGACAAAAAGTTTTCGAGCAAAATTGTGCCAGTTGTCATGCATTGGGATCGGATAAAGTAGGAAAAGTTATTTCCCTTGAAGAAATCAGTACCGATTCTCATCGCCTAGAACATTGGACGACTGAAGCTAATGACGGTATGAATAATTATGCCAATAATTATCCTTGGGACTTCGATCATTTTCATAAAACTAATGGCTATGTTGTTCCCGCTTTAGATGGGGTATGGGCAAAAGCTCCCTATCTCCATAACGGCTCGATTCCCTCTCTCCAAGACTTATTAACTCCCATAAGCGATCGCCCTAAGCAATTTTATCGTGGTTATGATGTTTACGATAGCCTGCGGGTAGGTTTTATCTCAACAGGAGAAGCAGCAAAAAGAGCGGGTTTTCTTTTTGATACCACAATTAAAGGCAATGGTAATGGTGGACATTATTTTGGAACCGATCTACAAGAAAGCGATAAAAATGCTTTAATCGAGTATTTAAAAACTTTGTAAAGGGCTTCGCCCTAGCTATCAGCTATGACGCGACGTAAGGAGCTAATCCTTTAGGACAGCTATCAGCTCTTAAACCCGATAGCTTTTTAAGGTAATCAAAGATTTATTTTGACTTTTCAGACATCTTCTGATCGTGTTTAATTATGAACTTATCTGCCAGCAACTCACAAATTTTAGATCGACAGCTACAGCAACTACTTGTCGATTTAGCGGATCATCCCCAAGGTAAATTGATTCAAAGAGCTTTACAGGTACTTCTTAGAATTGCAGGGGAAGATACAGAGCGTTTGGACTGGAAAATTTTAGCTGCATCCCTAGAAGATTTAGAACAGGGGTTTAAAAAATTCTCTCCCTATCGTCACATTAGAAAAATTGCCATTTTTGGTTCTGCCCGAACCTCACCTCAACAGCCAGAATATCAAATAGCGTCAGATTTTGCTCGCTGTATGACCCAAGCAGGGTTTATGGTAATTACAGGGGCAGGAGGGGGTATTATGCAGGCAGGAAACGAAGGTGCAGGCAGAGATAATTCTTTTGGCTTGAATATTCGACTTCCTTTTGAGCAGGGTGCAAACTCGGCAATTAATGGTGATGATAAGCTAATTGATTTCAAATACTTCTTTACGCGAAAATTATTTTTTTTAAAAGAGAGTGATGCGATCGCTCTTTTTCCAGGAGGATTTGGTACTCAAGACGAGGCTTTTGAGACTCTTACTCTTTGTCAAACTGGTAAATATGGTCCTGTACCCTTGGTGTTAGTGGATCGACCAGGAGGAGACTACTGGCATTCTTGGAATGACTATATTTGCCGTCAATTAAAAGCAAAGGGTCTAATTAGTCCCGAAGATTCTAGTTTATATACTATTACCGATCGCCTGGATATTGCCTGTCAGACCATCACGAATTTTTATCGGGTTTATCATTCAAGTCGCTATGTTGGCAAGCTATTTGTCATCCGCCTGAAGCTAGAGTTGTCCGATCTGATGGTGGCAGAATTAAATCGAGAATATAGTGATATCCTCAGCCACGGAGAGATCGAGAAAAATGTTGCTCTCCCTGAAGAACAGCAGGACTTAGAGGCTTTGGTTCTGCCACGCTTGAGCTTCTATTTTAATCAGAAAAGTTTTGGCCGCCTTTATCAGCTAATTTGTCAAATTAATTGCTTTGGGGATACTTGTGATGCCACTAATCACCCTGAAATTAAGTAATATTACTAAGACAATTGAAAATATGGTAAATAATAAAAGATATATATTAAGCTTTGTATGGATATTTGCTTCAAATCTCAATATTTTCTTTAGATTTGATCTGATTGGACTAAGATTTAAATTGTTAGCACAATTAAACTTGTTTGAGCTAATTGGAGCTAAAACGATTACATCTATTATTTTAGATATTTAGAGGTGCAGGAAGTTGAATACCACATTATTACGCCAAACCTGGAACTTGATTGAGACTACTAATGCTTGGGAGTTATTAGAAGCGAGTGAATCAGATTTGATTCAAAGATTATTACAGCGTTTAGATGCTCAAAAACCATTGGCAGATCGAGAACGTGTTTCCCTAAGCAATTATCTACAGTCCAAAATGAGTCTAATCAGGGATACGGCTGAATCGCGTTTGGCAATGGCTTAAATTATTTTAGCAGTGTAAAAGCTGACGAACTATAAGTTATGTATGAGGTAAGAAGGCGCTAGTGATAAATAGGCGATCGCACTTTCCTAAATTTTACGCCAAATTTGGTAACTCTGATTTAGTATCCAAAACAACTGTCTCAGCTTGGTAGTTTGGAGCTGTAATAACTGATATTGTTGGCGAATTTGAGAAACATTGTTCTGTCCTTGGTAGATGACTTGCGGTGCAGCTGGTAATAGGACATTAAAGTAACTTTCGTAATTAATTAAAATGCGGGTAATACGGGCAATAATGATTCTTAATTGCCAAACTCTAATCGCTATGTAAATATTGAGCAGCGTAATTGATAAATTAATGGCAATAATCAAAAAAATCATTAAATTGTCTACAGTAGAGCCAGATTAACTGGTCGAAATCGAATGAAACTGCTAGTTCTGAGTAATGGTCATGGAGAAGATTTAATCGCCATCCGTATTATAGAACGACTGCTACAGGATATCGCAGAACTAGAAATAACAGCTCTACCAATAGTCGGACAGGGGTACGCTTACCAGAATCTCAACATTCCCCTTGCAGGTCGGGTTCAGCAAATGCCTTCAGGTGGCTTTATCTACAAAGGAGGTAATCCACTCTGGCAAGATCTGCGTGGCGGTTTAATTCAATTAACCTTAGAACAAATCAGCTTGGTACGTCAATGGGGTAAAACAGGAGGCAAGATTCTCGCAGTAGGAGATCTAGTTCCTTTACTCTATGCCTGGTTGAGCAAGGCGGACTATGCTTTTGTTGGTACTGCTAAATCTGAATACTATTTACGAGATGAATTTAACTGGCTGCCACAAACATCTTGGCTAGAACGCAGATTTAACTCGGTATATTTACCTTGGGAGCGCTGGTTAATGAGTCGCGCTCGCTGTCGAGCAATTTTTCCCAGAGACAGATTAACCACTGAAATGCTACAGCAGTGGACAATTCCTGCCTACGATTTGGGTAATCCAATGATGGATGGTCTGACGACTCAAAATAAACCCAAAGCAGCAGATAAATTAAATATCTTACTTTTACCAGGCTCAAGAATGCCCGAAGCCATTAGAAATTGGCAGCAGATTTTAATGGGAGTTTGGTCGGTAAATAAAACCCTGTCTCAAGTACAATTAAACTTCAAGGCGGCGATCGCTCCTGCATTAGATTTAAAACCTTTTACTCTTAGTGCGGTTGCTCAAGGATGGCAGGTAACCTCAAGACAGGAAAAAACTGTAATTTTAAAACAAAATATAGGGCAAAATAAGCGTATCTTAGCTCTTACTCAAGAGCATAATCAAGAATTCTTTCAGCAAGCAGATATAGCGATCGCCATGGCAGGAACAGCTACGGAACAGTTTGTCGGGTTGGGTAAGCCTGTCGTCATTTTTCCTGGCGAAGGACCACAGTTCACCTATGCCTTTGCCGAAGCTCAAGCTCGGTTACTTGGCTGTGCTATTTTGATGGTTGAAAATCCTGGTCAAGTAGGTAAGGCGATCGCTAAAGTGATTGACAACGAGGAGTTGTTGAAGGAAATTGTGATTAATGGAAAACGCCGTATGGGAGAGGCTGGAGCAGCAAAAAGAATTGCTCAGTGTCTGCAACAAAGGCTACTATTCCCAGAACAATCTTCTGAAACATTTATTTAAGCAAGCAAACAGAGGCAAGAACCGACTTGAAAATATGAGCAATCAATTACAATGTCTCATCTTTGATGTTGATGGCACTTTAGCCAATACAGAGCGAGATGGACACCGAGTTGCATTTAATCGCGGGTTTCAATCAGCAGGATTAGATTGGCATTGGTCAGTAGATTTATATGGTGAACTCTTGAGTGTTTCTGGTGGCAAAGAGCGACTTAAGTACTTTCTACAGCAATACCTCCCCGAATTTGAGCTAGATGGTGAGCTAAATGATTTTGTCGCTCATCTTCATCAGCTAAAAACCAAGCACTATCTAGAGTTAATGCATAGTGGAGCAATTGGTCTGCGTCCAGGAGCAAAAAGACTAATTCAAGAAGCTAGAGCAGCAGGAATTACTTTGGCGATCGCCACTACTACTTCTTTACCCAATGTAATTGCGCTGTTAGAGAAATACCTCGATCTAGACTGGTTTGCCGTAATTGCCGCAGGAGATATTGTTCAAGCTAAAAAACCAGCTCCAGATATTTATCATTATGTAATTAAACGTCTAGAACTAGACCCAGACCGAGTAATTGTCGTGGAAGATTCTGACAATGGATTACAATCAGCGATCGCCGCAGGCTTAACTACCGTTGTCACCGTCAACAACTATACCGAGCAGCAAGATTTTGGGCAAGCTGCCTTAGTGGTCAGCGATTTGGGTGAACCTGAACAACCTTGTCGAGTTATTCAGGGGAATTTTGCGGGAAATTATTTAAATATAGCTAGTCTGCAATCAATATCAAGACGCGAGTATTGTAGTCACTAATCATCAGAGATTGCCCGCTCGATTGCTGCTCTGATTTGACTGGTATTGTCAATCACAATGGATTCATCACCCGTAGTTGCTTGAAGATTGAAAAATTGAATCTCGCCAATGCCTAGAAAGTTCAACAAACCTTTCAAGTATGGTTCTAAAAAGTTAAACGCTGAAAATGCTCCACCGTCTGTATACCCACTCGCACCATAAGCACAAATTACATAAGCTCGCTTAACGGTGACTAATCCTGTAAAATTTTGCCCATCGTAAGCAAAAGTCTGTCCAATCCGCACAATTTGATCGATCCAGGCTTTTAAGGCTGAAGGAACTGAAAAATTATACATGGGAACAGAGAGAAGTAAGACATCTGCCGATTGAAGTTCATCGATCAGTTCATCAGATAAAGCGATCGCCTGTTTCATTGCTTCAGTCTGTTGTTCTGGAGGAGTGTAAAATCCTGCTATGGTTAAATCGCCAATATGAGGCGCTGGATTTTTGACTACATCCCTGACAATCAATCGATCCTCAGGATACTTTTTCAGCCATACAGTTTGAAAATAGTCAGCAAGTTCTCTGGAATGGGAACCTTCTACACGAGAACTGGAATCAATTCTAAGTATCTGTGTCATGTTCAATCTCAATTCATCATTTACATTAACTTGGTTTAAGCATATCTAATGTAAATAACGCAGTAAATACTAATTTAGGAAATACTATCGTGTAAAATATACATGAATTGGCGATCGCCTCACAGGCAAGCTCAAATTATGTACTCATAACGATTATGGATAAAAGTTATAATGAAAAAGACAAAAAGACAAAGTAGCTAGATCGAACCGCGATCTTTAAAACAAATGGCTCAACTTACGAAACGACGTGCGGAAAATATTAATGGTAATTTTTACGTAGATAGTACTTGTATTGATTGCGATACATGTCGCTGGATGGCTCCAGAAATTTTTACCGAAGCAGGAGAACAATCAGCTGTATACCAGCAACCAAGTAACGAAGTCGAACAGCTTAAAGCGATGCAAGCATTACTATCCTGTCCTACC